>DPVA01000230.1 GCA_003529705.1 Gammaproteobacteria bacterium
CAGGACTTCAAGGGCATTGATTTTTTCACCAAGAAGGGAATGCGTGGCCAGACAAACCCGAATCCACCAGACTGGGAAGATGAGACAAACGGCCTTAAGGTGGCCAGCGCGCCGATGAAAGCAGGTGACTGCGCGATCCTTAACTTCCGTACACACCATAGTGCACCAGGCAATCTGCAAAAGCGCCAGCGTCGGCGCGTGATCTGCACACATTGGTTCGGCGATGATGCCCGGTATACGGACAAGCAGTGGGAATGTAACCCCAACGAACGCGGTGATAATCTGGTTGATGGCGGGGACCTGGAGTGCGCCACCTTCCCGCGGGTGATCTGAGTTCTAACCGAGATCAACCCGGCCAGGGACGTTTGGTGCCCGGCCTGTACTCAAAACCCCTAAGGACGGACTCCTCCACGCTGATTCCTAAGCCGGGCGCTTCTGTGAGTGCGAATGATCTTTCTTCTACCTGCTGCCAGTGTAGTTGGCAGAAAGTATTTGTCGCTGCCTTGAATCTAGAGAAATACTCAACTCCGGCAAGGTTGTGGATTGCGGCACCGGCATGCAGACCAGCCGCGAGGGCAGGACCCATACTGTTAAAGTTATGAACAGCCACTTGGCAGGACGCTGCTTGTGCCGACGCTGCAATAGAGGTGATTGCGCTTAAGCCTACGCAGGTGATGTCTGGATTCAGTATGTTGGCAGCACGGTGTTTCAACAAGACTGCAAACGCTGCATCGTCACTCAGGATTTCACCCGCCACAATATCTATAGGTGTCGCTTGCGTGAGACGGGCAAGCGATTCGATGTCCTCGGTGGGGACTGGATCCTCCAGCCAACGGATGCCGAGTGCCTCAAGATCGCCCAGCACGCGTTGTGTCGACTCGTAGTCAAGCGCCCGCCACGCATCCACCAGAACTGCGCATCTAGGATCGAGTGATTCGCGAAGCCAGGTTAGATTCTGCAAGCCTTCAGCGACGCTTGTTCCGTTCCAGAAAGGATAAACCTTGACGCTTGTGAACCCGACTTTGTGTTGATGCCTGGCGTATTTGATGAACTCCTCAAAAGGGAAAACTTTGTTGCTATGGCAATTTGCATAGATGGGAACCGTTTTCCGACAGGCCCCGCCCAGGAGTTCGTAGACCGGTTGATCGCGCACCTTCCCGTTGAGATCCCATAAGGCGGTTTCGATCCCGGAGATTGCACACGAAAAATGAAGACCGGTCTGCAGGTTGGCAAAACTGTGCACAGCGTTATGGCGAAACTCATCGATCTTTAAGGGATCGGTTCCTGCCAGATATCTCGCGAGCGACTGAATCAACGCGGAAATGGCATGCTCGCAGTCATTCGGTACGTAAGCCTCGCCCCATCCATAAAGACGTTCGTCGGTCTCAACTTTGACCAACACAAAGGCCTTGCCATAAGCCCAGTCGCTATCGGACACATACGCGGGAACGATAAAGGTCTTGATATCCGTGATTTTCATAACCGTGGCCTCTCAGTACGTCATTATCGCCGGATGCATTCGGGCACGAGACTATAACCGTTGCTGGGTTTTAGGAATCAGGAGCAACAGCTAAAATAGATTTTCCACGACAATCCGGTTGTGGTTTGGAGCCTTTGGCGGCGATCCTCCGGAGGGCTACTCTTGAATGCACCACTTTTTGGGTTTGATAACTCCTACGCAAGGCTGCCGGAGCATTTCTTTGCCCGCCTGCCGCCGACCCCGGTATCCAAACCCGAACTGATCCAAGTCAACGATGACCTTGCCGGGCATCTGGGGCTGGATCCGGCACTCTTGCGATCGCCGGAGGGGATTGAAATTCTTTCTGGGAACGGGCTTCCGGCTGATGCTGAGCCGCTGGCCATGGCCTACGCAGGTTTTCAATTCGGGGGGTGGACGCCGCAACTGGGTGATGGACGCGCGATCCTGCTTGGTGAAATTGCCGATCAGGCAGGACGTCGTTGGGATATCCAACTGAAGGGTAGCGGACGCACACCGTTCTCAAGAAATGGGGATGGCCGTGCGGTCCTTGGTCCGGTCCTGCGTGAGTATCTGGTCAGTGAGGCCATGCATGCTCTCGGTGTACCCACCACAAGAGCGCTAGCGGCGGTCACCACAGGGGAGGAAGTGTTCCGCGAGCGCGCCTTACCCGGTGCGGTACTGACTCGCGTGGCCAGCAGTCATATCCGGGTAGGGACTTTCCAGTTTTTTGCGGCACGCCAGGATATCGATGCGCTGCGCCAACTGGCTGATCATGTCATCGACCGCCATTATCCGGATGCGCGGGAAAGCGAGCGGCCCTACCTTGCCCTGCTTGAGTCAGTCATCGATGCCCAGGCGTCACTGGTGGCGGCGTGGAAACTTATCGGATTTATCCACGGGGTGATGAATACCGACAATTCGTCGATAAGCGGGGAGACCATTGACTATGGTCCCTGTGCCTTTATGGATACCTATCATCCGGGTACGGTGTTCAGTTCGATCGATCAGCAGGGTCGCTATGCATACGCCAACCAGGCACCGATCGCTCACTGGAATCTCGCCGGACTGGCTCAGACTCTGATTCCCATTATTGATGCTGATAATAAAAAGTCACTAGAGCTTGCGCAGCAAACGATTGACACCTTTCCGTCGAAATTCGAACGTGCCTACAACGATGGCGCGAGCAAAAAGCTCGGGCTGGAAACGTCTGACATGGATGACGTTACGCTCATGACGGATTTGCTGGACATCATGGCCGATCAGCACGCGGATTTTACCTTGGTGTTTCGACGTCTCTCGAACCTTGATGTCGAGCCCGGTCCTGAAGACGACACCGTGCGCGAACTCTTTGATGACTCTGCTGCGCTTGATTCGTGGGTCAGCCGCTGGCGGGTTCGGTTGAAGCAACAGGGGAGTGATTCCGCTCTTCGCTGCGCGCGTATGGCGTCGGTGAACCCAGCTTACATTCCACGTAATCACCGAGTTGAAGAAGTTATTCGTGCGGCGGAAGATCATGGTGATCTCGCGCCTTTTTTCCAACTGCACGAGGTGCTGCACCATCCCTACGATAATCAGCCCGAACACACCGAATTCCAGAAACCGCCCCGACCGGAAGAGGTCGTGCGCGCAACCTTCTGCGGTACTTGAGGTCGATCGAGTCTATGTTTAAAGAGAATCTCGAAGCACGGTATTACACGGAATCCGCCATATACCGCCAGGAACAGGCCGGCATCTTCAACACCAGTTGGCAGTTGATCGCGCCGCGCAGTCATTTTGTCGAAAAGGGCGACTATGTCGCTACTGAGATCGCGGGGACTAAAGTGTTCGTTGTTCTGGATGAGGACGGCAAGTTGCGTGGTTTTCGAAACCTCTGCCGTCATCGCGGGGCAATGCTGCTTGAATCAGGGCAGGGCCGTTGCCGGTCGATTCGTTGTCCCTATCACAATTGGGTTTACCGACTCGATGGCTCATTGGAAAGAGCGCCCTGGTTTACCGAAGACGAATCCCTGTCGCTCGAAAACTGGCCGCTACATTCTATTTCGGTAACGCTCTGGCGCGGACTGGTCTTCGCCTGTTTGGAGAGCGGTGTGGCGCTGACTCACCAACTGGATGGGCTCTTGAGTGAGATCGAGAAAGATCCAATCGAGGAGTACCACTGGGCAGAGCGAAGAACCTTGGTATTTGATGCCAACTGGAAAATCTATACCGATAACTTTGTCGAGGGCTACCACATCCCGGGAATCCATCCTGAATTTTTCAAGGCCATCGACTTTGAACAGTTTGAGACCACAGCAGGGGATAATCTCGTGCGCATGACGGCGCCCACTAAAGGGAGTCTTTTCTACCGAGGACGTTGGCTCTGGATGTGGCCCAACTGGACCCTTTCTTTTTTTAATGGTGGAATGAACACGTCCCGAATCAATCCGCTGGGTGTTGATCGAACCGAACTGATTTACGATTTTTATTTTGCCGATGTCTCAGATGCCGCGAGCGATTCCCGACAGGAAACGATTCAACGAAACATTGCAGTTATCGAGCAGGATTTCGACATCTGCATCCATACCCATCAGAACTACCTTTCTGGGGGATATCAGCCTGGACCGCTAAGTCCGAGACACGAAAAGGGTGTGCATCTCTTTCAGGAACTGGTCAAACAGCATTTGCCTAGTACCCGTGAAGTGCTTCCTGAGTGAGAGCAAAAGGGCACAGGGCAGCGCACCCGATCCAACTCTTGGGATTCAATTCTGGAACTCTGACTCCTTGGTTTTGATCAGGGCGGTAATCACTTCGTTGTAGGGCGCGGTAAGCCCGTGCGCTTTCGCAACCTGCGCCACCATGCCATTAATGGCATCGACCTCGGTAAGCCGCTGCGCCTTGAGATCCAATAACATCGAAGGCCTTGCGCCCGGCATCTTGCTGCCAAAGTCCTTGAGGTATTGCACTGGATCACTGAACGAAAAATTCACGCCGCTGGCCTTGCCTGCCGCAAAAGCCTCGATCGCGAGTTTGCTTGCGATCTGCCAGAGCAGTGGATCGTCCATCACTTCGCCGAGAGTTCGATCAAACGCGGCGGCAGCGCCGCTTAGGCCCACATTGCAGATAAATTTTTCCCAGATCAACTGGTTGATGTCTTCGTCGGTCCGGACATTAAACCCTGCGGTTTGCCATATTGAGGCGACCCGCTGAAGTCGTTCAGTAATACCGCCGTCCATTTCCCCCAGACGAATAAGTTCCATACCGTTGTGGTGAACATGTCCCGGCTGCGGTATCGATGCACCAAAACCCCCAGCTATGCCAAGCAGAATGTTGGCGCTGTCTAGACTGCCTCTGATGCGCTCGCCAGCGCCGAGCCCATTTTGTATGGTCAGGATAAGCGCACCCTCCCGGAGTTGGCCCTGCAGACTTCTTGCGACAGAGGCGACAGCGGATGTCTTGGTGGCGATTACGACCAGTTCGCATGCATAGGCATCGCTGATATTTGTGGAGGCATTTATCCCAGTGACCGTCCGTTCTCCACTGAATCCCGAGACCTTAAGACCCTGCTGCATGATGGCATCAAGGTGTTCTCGCCAAAGATCAATCGCCCACAACTCGTTTCCCGCTTCGGCAAGAAATGCGGTGTAAACGGATCCCATGGCGCCTGCGCCGATGACCGCAATTTTCATATTGTCTACTGCAGCGGTGTGCCGCCCTCCGCCTCCCGCTTGGCAATAAATTCATCCAGCACCAGTACTAACTCTTCTCGACAAGGTTGTGCTCGCTTAACACCACCCCATCGGCATCCGCATAAAGAAAATGCCCGGGGTGGAAAGTAACACCGGCAAATCGTACGGGAACGTCGAGCTGACCTTCAGCCTCCGGGGAGGGACGGGTCGGGTTCGTGGCAAGTGCTTTGACTCCGATCGACAGTTTGGAAATCACGGCGCTATCCCGGACGCAGCCGTTGATGAGTATCCCTTTCCAGTTATGGTCGATCGCAAGTTGTGCGAGTTTGTCACCCAGCATGGCGCATCGTAATGAGCCGCCGCCATCAATGACCAGGACATGACCCTTCCCATCGGTTGCCAGAGTAGATTTCGTTATTCCAAAACTCTCAAAAACCTTCAGCGTCTGGATTGGACCACAGAAGTCAGTGTGGCCGCCAAAATCCAGGAAGATGGGCGCGCAGACTTCAAGTTCATCTGCGTGATTATCAAAAAGATCTGCTGTTGCGAATGTCATATCTGTCTTCTCTGTCTTCAGGGGCACCAGCTAGGTGTTTGCCCGGACTCTATCGCAAGATACTTATAGAGCAATTCCTGACCGAGACTTATATTGTCAATGTAGACCGCTGCTGAGAGATTTCCCGAGGCAAGGCGCTTTTGCTCGTCGATTAAAATCTCTGACGCCTTCGATAAAAGTTGTGTGGCGTAATCTTGTGCCTGGATCGCTTTTTCTCCTTCGCTCTTACACCAGGCCTCATCTAACTCGGACTGGGGCTCAAGCCGGGGTGTCTGGATACCAGCGATCTGAACGGTCTCTTCAACATCCGCGACATTGAGCAAAAGGGTATCTGCACCGATGACTTGAATCAGTGTCGCGGGAGTGTAATTGCAAGGACAGCCAGCGGTGAGTGGTTGACTGGCCAGAATCAACATAATACCGATCAATCCCTTCGAAAAACTCGCTTGCCCTATCGGTTTCTTGCAATTTCTTCTCATGAGTATAGTTTACGCAAACATCATTCCCCCGCGTAGCGGGTGTCGTGCAATTCGCCCGATCTTTGCGCAATATCAGCGTAAGCTTGTTACGAGTAAGCATCGAATCCCGATTTCGAGACTTTTACGACCGTTTTATAGGATTGTGTAAAACAGGCGTATGTCCCTAGCGGGTCATTTGTACTACAGATGAATAGCCTGTCTTAATCGGGCGCAATAATGACTGTTGACGGAGCAGTACGCATATGTTTCACTGATTCAGGAGTGAACGGGGAAATCTGACCCATATGCTGTACTTTTCCAGACACGTCTCGTTAGGAAGTAAGATTAAGTGTTCGCGACTTTGCCGGAATCGGTCTTAATAGATCGAACGGAATTTGAGCTCATCAAGAGGAGGATGAAGACATGAAAGAAGTTAAAACTTTTCAACAGATGTATCGCGACGGCCACGTTAACCGCCGTGAATTCCTGGCCGCTATGGGCGCGCTCGGCATCACGGCAACGACCGCAGGTAGTCTGTTGACTTCAGCGAGCGCGATGGCGGCAACTCCCAAGCGCGGAGGTTCAGTGATCTGGGCTTCCAACATTCATGGACCTGACGATACGCTGGACCCGATTCTTGGCACGTCCACCATTGACTACACCCGTGCCAATACGATGTACAACGGACTGATTCAGGTCTGGGATGACATGAGCCTGCATCCGGAACTTGCTGAGGAGTGGTCCACAAATAGCAATGCAACGGAGTGGACCTTCAAGATCCGCAAGGGTGTGTCATTTCACAACGGCGGCGAACTGACGGCGGCGGACGTGGTCTACAGTATGAACCGCCATATCGCAGACGGTTCTCCATCGTCAATCAAATCCTATTTCACGAGCGTCATCGAATGGAAGGCCGTCGATAAATATACGGTAAAACTGTCTCTGTCTTCGCCGGACTCAGATGTCGCGTACAAATTGACTGTGCCCCAGGCCAAGATCATCAAAAAGAACTCGATGGATAAGTGGGGAGCGGGTTCGGGTCCTTACATCCTCGATGACTTCCAGGCTGGCGTGAAGTCGGTTCACTCACGCAACAACAACTACTGGCGGGACACCGGCCAGTGGCTGGATGGCATTGAGCTGACGGCCATCACTGACCCGTCCGCCCGTGCTAACGCATTGATGGCGGGCAGTGTCGATATGATCATTCTTCCGCCGAACAACGTCCTGAAAAGGATTGAGGCGACGGGAAAACATACGGTCTTGTCGACACCGGCGGGCCTTTACGGTGGCATATGCTGCCTAAAAAATACCGAACCCGGCAGTAATCACGATTTTGTCGAGGGTCTTCGCTACATAATGGATCGCGAAAAAATAGTTCGTAAGGTCCTTAAAGGTCACGGCACCGTCGGCAATGACCATCCGGTCAATGCCTCATATGGTGCAGATCATTGCCATGAGTTGCCGCAAAAACCCTTTGATCCGGAAAAAGCGAAGTGGCACTTCAACAAATCCGGCTACTCGGAGGCGGAACTTTTTGTAGCGCCAGTGACCGCAGGAATCGAAGATGCCATGCTGATCGCGCAGGCGGACTGCAAGAAGATTGGATTTAATCTCAATCTGAAGAGAGTGCCTTCTGATGGGTACTGGGGCGCGGTCTGGATGAAAGAGCCGCTCAACGTAGTGTCTTGGCTCCAGCGCCCGACGGCTAACATGATGATGTCGATTCAGTTTGGCCCGAATGGTAACTGGAACGATACCTACTGGAACAGTGATCGCATGGGTCAACTGCTTAAGGATTCTCTTGCAGAGACTGATCCGGGCAAGCGCCATGAGATGCACTGTGAGATGCAGAAACTGGTGTCTACTGAAAGCGGTATTGTGATTCCGTACCACACCAACATTCTCGATGCGCATGCCAGCGAT
>DPVA01000057.1 GCA_003529705.1 Gammaproteobacteria bacterium
AATAAAACCACAGGTGTTCACCACTACCACATCGGCATCATCGAAACCCTGTGAAAACCCGTAACCCTCTGCCCTTAACTGCGTCAGGATTCGTTCAGAGTCCACGGTTGCCTTGGCGCAACCAAGGCTAACGAACCCGACAGTAGGACGCGTCACTAGATCCTGCTCGACAGCCGTTAGCCCAGCAACTCTCGCCGGATACCACTTTGCTGGAGAACCGTCGTCGCAATCTCCTCAACAGAAATGCCCGAGGTGTCCGAAGTTCCGATTCCGTGATGCCGGTATAGGCCTTCGGCGCGCCGCACCTCCAGCTGGCATTGGCCTAACTTGGCGTAGGGGCTGCCCGGACGGCGCTTCTCGCGGATCTCATGAAGCCGTCGAGCGTCGATGGTTAAACCGAACAGGCGCTCTCGGTACGGCTGTAGCACAGGCGGAAGTCCGTCATCGAGAAAGTCGTCGTCTGTTAGGGGATAGTTGGCGCAGTAAAGTCCAAAATGCATGGCGAGATAAACGCAGGTGGGTGTTTTCCCACTTCGGGATACCCCCACTAAGATCATATCGGCCTGATCGTAGGCATCTGAGTTAACCCCATCATCGCAGTCCATCGCGAAATGAACTGCATCGATGCGGGAGTTATAACGAAGCGGATCAGTAACACCGTGACTGTATCCCGGCTGCCAACTCGGAATCACATTCAGTTCTCGCGACAGTAAGCCCATAAATGAGCTAAAAACATCGATCACCAGTGCATTGGCCTTACCAATCTGTTTTCGATAATCGGCATTGACAAAGGTGAAAAAAACGATGGGCCGAGACCCATCGCTTACACTACTTTCATTTATTTGGCGAAGTGCGTCTTTCAACTTATCATCGGAGTCGACGAAAGGGAGGACCGTCGTCACAAAGTGAACTAACGGAAACTGCGTCAACAGGCTTCGGGCTAATTCTTCAGCTGTCAGACCGGTACGGTCCGAGACCACAAAAACCGAACGCTTCTCAAGACCCATCTCTTTCCTCCCTGCCACTGTTTATGGACAGATACTGATTTAAGGCAGATGCCGAATGTATAGCACATCCGCAGGAGCAGTCGGATCATGGTAACAAGTACACAGGTGATCCCGTTCACCGAACTCGGTATGGATTCAGTCCCGATCGTAGGCGGTAAGAACGCATCGCTTGGAGAGATGATCAGCCGCCTTCACCCGGCCGGTATTTCGGTGCCTGAAGGTTTCGCAACGACCGCCGATGCCTATCGGGCATTTCTCAGTCATGACGATCTCGGGAAACGCATCGACCAGGAGCTGATAACGCTGGATATCGAGGATATCGTACAACTGACGGAAACCGGCGGTCGAATCCGTAGTTGGATACTCGAGACACCCCTGCCAGAGCTACTGATACAGGAGATCAGCGAACACTACGCACAACTTGGAGCAGATACTGCCGTGGCAGTCCGATCATCGGCTACCGCCGAAGATTTGCCCGAGGCTTCTTTTGCCGGACAGCAGGAAAGCTTTCTCAATGTCCGCGGTATCGATAACGTTCTTGCCGCAGTACTTGAAGTTTTTTCTTCGCTGTTCAACGACCGAGCGATCGCCTACCGCGTGCACCAGGGCTTTGATCATACCCAGGTGGCGATCTCCGTGGGAATACAACGCATGGTCCGAAGTGATATCGGTTCAAGCGGTGTCGCATTCACCCTGGATACTGAATCCGGCTTCGCCGATGCCGTCTTTATTACTGCGAGCGTAGGGTTAGGCGAATGTGTTGTACAGGGAGCGGTAAATCCTGATGAGTTCTATGTGCACAAACCTACTCTGAAAATCGGTAAACCGGCCATTACCCGAAGACACCTCGGTAGCAAACTGATCAAAATGGTCTATGCCGAGGTCGATGAAACCCCCCCAGTAAAAACCGTCGATACCTCAGCAGAAGAACGAAACCACTTCTCGCTGACCGACGATCGGGTCGAAGCTCTGGCAAGTATGGCAATCGCCATTGAGGCGCACTACGGCAAGCCGATGGATATTGAGTGGGGCCTTGATGGGGAATCGGGCGAGCTCTTCATTCTTCAAGCACGACCAGAAACCGTTCAGAGCCGAACCCAGAAACAAGTCTTGGAGCGCTTCCGGCTTAACCAGACGGGTCCAGTGCTCTGTGAGGGCCGCAGCATCGGCAGCCGTATCGGATCGGGGCCAGCTCGAGTCGTTCCTTCGGTAAAAGACCTCGATAAAGTGGCCCCCGGAGACATACTGGTCACCGATATGACTGACCCCGACTGGGAACCCGTCATGAAGCGTGCAGGGGCGATTGTCACCAACCGGGGTGGACGCACCTGCCACGCCGCCATTATCGCCCGTGAACTCGGCATTCCGGCAGTCGTAGGCTGCGGCAAAGCCACCTCGGCACTTACCGAAGGTCTCGCTGTCACCGTCTCATGTGCAGAAGGCGATACCGGCCGGGTGTACGAAGGGAAACTGGATTTTGAGATCGAGCGAATCGACCTTGCCGATATGCCTGAACTGGCATTCAAAATCAGCATGAATATCGGCAACCCCGAGCGGGCTTTTGATTTTCAGGGTCTACCCAACGCTGGTGTAGGGCTCGCCCGGCTGGAATTCATCATCAACAACACCATCGGCGTTCACCCTAAGGCCCTACTCAACTATGACCGGCTGGAATCGGACGTGCGGGCCGAAGTCGATCGGGCAATGGCGGGCTATCAAAGCCCGGTCGACTTTTATGTAAAGAAGCTGGCTGAAGGTGTTTCTCATATCGGCGCGGCCTTTCATCCAAAACCTGTCATCGTCCGACTTTCTGACTTCAAATCCAATGAATACGCTAACATGATCGGCGGAAGGGACTTTGAACCCCGGGAAGACAATCCGATGCTCGGTTTCCGTGGTGCCGCCCGTTACATCGACTCGGGGTTTCGCGAATGCTTCGAACTTGAATGCCAGGCACTGAAATTTGTCCGGGATGAAATGGGGCTGACCAACATCTGGCTGATGGTGCCTTTTGTCCGAACCATGACGGAGGCCGAAAAAGTCATTGGTCTGCTGGCTGCTAACGGACTTGTGCGGGGTGTCAACGATCTCAAAGTGATTATGATGTGCGAGATTCCGTCAAATGCCCTTCTGGCCGATGCCTTTCTGGAATACTTCGACGGATTCTCTATCGGCTCCAATGACCTCACACAACTGGCATTGGGCCTCGACCGTGACTCCGGCGACATTGCGCACCTGTTCGACGAGCGCAATGAAGCCGTAAAAGTCCTGCTTCACCAGGCCATTGCCGCCTGCCGGCGCGCCGGAAAATACGTCGGCATCTGTGGTCAGGGGCCCTCGGACCATCCCGATTTCGCGCAGTGGCTGATAAATGAGGGAATTGAGAGCGTCTCGCTCAATCCCGACAGTGTTGTTCCGACCTGGCTTTACCTCTCCGGACATCAGATCGACGAGCCAGAGACTGACTGAGAACTGACCTCAGGCCGCCCGGCTGGCGCGCTTGCGTTCGTGCTCGCGAAGGTGTTTCTTGCGAATCCGAATGGATTCAGGCGTGACTTCTACCAACTCATCTTCGTTGATGAACTCAAGCGCGTATTCAAGCGTTGTCGAAACCGGTGGTGTCAGCAGCAGATTTTCATCAGTCCCCGCGGCACGGATATTGGTCAGTTGCTTGGATTTCAGAGGATTCACGACCAAATCATTGGATCTTGAGTGAATACCAATGATCATCCCCTCATAGACTTCAACGCCATGACCAATAAAAAGCCGACCACGCTCCTGCAGATTGAACAAGGCATAGGCCAGCGCCTTGCCGGCGGCCATGGACACCATTACCCCGTTCTTGCGCTCAGCGAGATTCCCGTCAACCCGGGGAGCATAATGATCGAACGCGTGGTACATCAATCCGGTACCCGAACTGATGGTCAGAAACTCGGAGCGAAAACCGATCAGGCCACGACTAGGGACCAGGTAATCTAAGCGCACGCGTCCACGGCCATCAGGAACCATATCGCGTAACTGAGAACGCCGCTCTCCGAGACGCTTCATGACCCGGCCCTGATAGGTCTCCTCCACATCCACCGTGAGAGTTTCAAAGGGTTCATGAATTACACCCTGCTCTTCGCGCATGATGACCTCCGGGCCAGAGATTGCGAGCTCGTACCCCTCTCGACGCATATTTTCAATGAGAATCGAAAGGTGTAACTCACCACGCCCTGAAACCCGGAATTTGTCTAGATCCTCCATGGGCTCAACCCGCAAGGCCACGTTATGAATCAATTCACGCTCGAGCCGCTCCCTAAGATTACGGCTGGTTACAAACCGCCCTTCCCGCCCCGCGAAGGGCGAGTCGTTCACCTGAAACGTCATGCTTAACGTGGGCTGGTCAACGCTGAGTGGAAAGAGCGGCTCTACCGCCTCAGGATCACACAGCGTATCGGATATATTAAGTGAATCGAGTCCGGTCACAGCGACAATATCCCCCGCTACCGCGCTTTCCGACTCGATGCGCTCCAGCCCATAAAACGCCAGAATCTGCAGGATACGCCCCTTACGGACTTTGCCGCCTGGTTCGGCAATCGCCACCGGACCGTTACGGCAAACCTGGCCTCGCTGAATCCGGCCGATACCGATAACGCCCACATAGGGAGAATAGTCCAGCGCGCTGATCTGCATCTGGAAGGGGCCATCTGGATCTACCGACGGAACTGGCACGTGCGTCACGATTGCTTCGAATAATGCCTGCATATCGTGGGTCGGACCTGCCGCCGGGTCCCGTGCAGACCATCCCTGTAACGCCGAGGCATAGATAACGGGAAAATCAAGTTGCTCGTCTGATGCGCCCAACCGATCGAAAAGGTCAAACGTCTGATCCAACGCCCAGTCCGGACGACTGCCGGGACGATCCACCTTATTGATTACGACGATCGGGCGAAGTTCATGGCTGAGGGCTTTCTGCGTAACAAAACGCGTCTGAGGCATTGGGCCTTCAACGGCATCGACCAACAGCAGAACGGAGTCGACCATCGACAATACCCTCTCTACCTCACCGCCAAAATCCGCGTGACCTGGCGTA
>DPVA01000200.1:0-167 GCA_003529705.1 Gammaproteobacteria bacterium
CAGCTAGCCCTAACATTACAATACCGAACAGCAGCAGAGCTTTAGGCGAGACTTTGCTGCACAGTGATCCCGCGATAGGGGCGCAGAGTCCGTAGACCAGAAGATGCAGGGAAAACATCAGTGCCGTGTCCCCGCGTGTCCACCCGTATTCATCCAGAATGAATGGG
>DPVA01000200.1:469-3887 GCA_003529705.1 Gammaproteobacteria bacterium
GTATTCATCCAGAATGAATGGGAAGAACACCGGAAACGAGTGTCGGACGCCATAGGCAAGCAACATCATCACAAAGCTCACCGCAAGGATTACAGTAGCAGCGATGATGATTGGTTTTTGGAGCATGGGTATGAGTCGTTACAGGAGCTATGCGATATCGGGTTAATTCACTGACCGCGCGAGAGTATAGTCGTTGACCAATAGGAATCTAATCCCGGTTGGTGATATAGCTCTGATAGTTGCCTGACTCAACTTCATTACTGTCTTTGAGTGGCCGGCTAGACGCATTGGAACATGGACGCATTACCGCAAGCGAATGAGCTGATTGACTGACAAAAGGCGACATCTGCGCTAAGAGCAATTATGATGCCGGAACACGGTCCGAAATCTTTTTTTTCGCAGAGGATATTTCAAGGAGGGTAACAGCATTAATGATAATCTGGTGACGGCACCGGTCAGGAATAGAGCTGCCCAAATACCAACGAAACTGGAACTGCGCGGCGGTCGAATTGAGATTCCGGCGGAGCAAGCGCACATCATTATCGTCGAGATTTTCAATCGTCTCGGTTGCCACGACGATACCAGCCACGCAATTACGAACCACTTGATCGACGCTAACCTCTGTGGTGTCGAGAGTCACGGCGTGATGCGGGTAATGCAGTATGCGGAACGAATGCGTAGTGGTACCCTGGGAGCTGGGGTACGACCTGAAGTTCGCATTACTGAGACCGGCATCACGATCATAGATGGTGGTATGGGTAGCGGCATTCCGGCGATGTCGCTGGCCTATGAGACAGTTATCAGTCTCGCACGAGACAACGGATTGGCGGCGGTCTCGATCATCAATACTGGACACACTGGGCGACATGGCGCTTATGCAGATACTGCGGCCGCCCAGGGTTTTCTCACCATCTGTACCGGCGGCGGTAATCATCGAGTCCATGGCCAGGTTGCACCGTACGGCGGCGTCCAAGGAATGCTGCCGACCAACCCGTGGTGCATCGGTATCCCGGGCGGAGATTTGGGACCGGTGGTCATGGACTTCGCTACTGGACGGATCGCCGGTGGCTGGATATATGCGGCGCAATCCGCCGGAGCGTTGTTACCAGAGGGCTGTGTGATCGATCGTGACGGTAACCCCACCCGTGACCCGCAGGCATATTTCGACGGAGGGGCCATCCTGCCTATGGGGCGTCACAAAGGTTACGCGCTGTCGCTCATGGCGGAACTCATTGGTGAGGCGATGCTGGGTCCTTCTTCACCTGAGTGCAACTGGTTTCTGCTCGCGGTTGATACCCGTCGCTTTCGCCAGCCAGAGGCTCTACAAGCAGCTGCCGAGGAAGTACTGGCTGACCTTCGCAATTGCCCGGCGGCTCCGGGCTTTGAAAAGGTGGAAATTCCCGGTGAGCGCGAACGGGAGCAAAGACGCCGAAGTAACGGCATGATTGCAGTTCCAGAGCAGACCTGGTGCCAACTGACGGATCTCTTTGAAGAACTCCAAGGGGAGTAGGCGGAAATGAAGGTTACGGACATCAAAACCTACTTGGTCGAGGCGCATCGCCGCAACTGGGTGTTCATCGAAGTCGAAACCGACGTCGGTGTGGTCGGTGTGGGTGAGGCCACTATTGAGCCTTTTGAGCGTACGATGGTAACCCTGATTGAAGACTACAAACGCACGGTTATTGGTAAAGATCCTAGAGCCATAGAGTACCTCTGGGAAGATCGTTATCGGGGTCAGTTCCTGCGATCGGATCTTCTTGTTAACGTAGCCCTCAGCGCGATCGAGATCGCCTGTTGGGATATTAAGGGCAAAGTGTTGGGGGTGCCCTGTTATGAACTTTTCGGCGGACCTTATCGTGAGACCGTACCTTTCTATGGTAATTACTGGTTCATGAAGACCCGCATGGGTAGCACCAGCGTCGGCGAGTATGCCGAAAGTGCTGCCCGCGCGGTGGAAAATGGTTTCCGCGCGCTCAAGTGGAGTCCATTTGGCTATGTTGCGCATGCGATGACGCCGGAGCAGGAGCACATTACGGTGGAGTGTGTGCGTCAGGTTCGTGAGGCAGTGGGACCCGACGTTCACCTGATGGTCGATGCTCATGGTCGTTTTGATCTGCCCCAGGCACGCCGGCTTGCTCAACGCTTTGAGGAATTCGACCTCTATTTCATGGAGGAACCTCTTCCGCCGGAGAACCTCGATGCTTACGTAGAACTCAAACACAGCACCCAAACCCCCATCGCCACCGGTGAGCGTTATGTTGCCCGCTTCCAGTTCCGGGAGTTACTGGAAAAGTACTGCTGTGACTTTATCCAGCCCGATGCAATCTATACCGGGGGGATGAATGAACTGCGAAAGATTGCATCCATGGCCGAGGCCTATTATTGCCCGGTAATCCCCCACAACTGCAACGGTCCGGTGGGCACCGCAGCATCTATTCACGCTGCCGCATGTATGCCGAATTTTCGGATTCTGGAATACATCCCGGTGCCGGAGCGCGAAGATGTGCTGATCGAGCCTTTGGTGATCAAGGATGGCGCTTTTAAGTTACCCACCGGGCCCGGGCTCGGGGTCGAGCTCAACAAGGCGGTGTTCGATCAGTATGTATATAAGCCCCGGGATCTTGATCATTTCAGTTCGGTACGTGAAATTGTGCTCTAGGCCTTTGACCCATATTTCACTAACCGCTACGCTCAGTCCTAGAGAGCGATAAGACTCAAAGAGGTAATGAAATGAGCCGCAAAAAGTTTATTGCCATCCACACCTACCACAGTGAGGAAACAAAGAGCCGCTTCTGGTCAGGAGTTAAGGGGTGGGAGCGGACAGATACCGAATGGCGGGATATGTATATTGTTGACAAATGCCAATGCACCGCAGTGTGGGTAGGATCTGACGACTTCTTTTTTTGTCAGTGGGAATCTGAATCGGAAGAAGATGTTCATGACACGCTTTCCAAAATCGGGGCGGACGACTACATATTCACGGCTCTTTATCAGATTGACATGCACATTGATGTAAATAATCTTACCGGGAAGAATCCTTACGGAGGAATTACATATCTGGACACCGGATCTTGATAGAGCTGATGCCTTCGATACGCTTGTAGTATTCGTGTATTTTGCGCGAGCGTATCGTATCCGGACCTTAGTCAGTGATCAGCGGCGTCCAGACGTCCTCTGGACCTATATTGGAGAACACGTTCATGAACCCCGCTTTTGAGTTACCGGAATATCAACACCGCCTTCGAAAAGTGCGCAGTGCGATGTCGGATAAAGATCTGGACGCGCTGATCATCGGTGATCCGGCGAACATGAACTGGCTGACGGGCTTTGACGCCTGGTCCTTTTATGTGCCGCAGGTGATGCTGATCCTGCACGATCATCCGCCGGTCTGGCTGGGACGACAGATGGATGCAGGTTC
>DPVA01000200.1:4182-4548 GCA_003529705.1 Gammaproteobacteria bacterium
GGGACGACAGATGGATGCAGGTTCGGTTTCACTGACGACGCATCTTGGGTCCGAGAGCGTGCGCCCTTATGCAGAGGATCTCGTCCAGCGCGATGGCGTTCATCCAATGGATGCCATCGGCGACTCACTGGCTGAGTTTCAGCTCGAGGGGAAACGCATCGGGTTTGAAAGCGACACCTACTTCTTTTCGTTTAAGGCGGTTGAACGCCTTCAGGCGAAACTTTCTAATGCGATCTGGGTCGATGCCGATCTGCTGGTGAACTGGTGTCGGGCAGTCAAGAGTGATCTGGAGATTGAGGCTATGCGTGGTGCTGCCAGAATCGCTAGCCATGTGATGACCCTGGCGTGTGAACATATTGCTCCTGG
>DPVA01000175.1 GCA_003529705.1 Gammaproteobacteria bacterium
CTCCAATACGACTCGCGGCGCCCGGATGTCTCCTCTCACCGTACCGGAGGGGCTTATAACGACTTGCTCGCTGCCGCAGAGTTCGCCCTCTACCTCTCCGTCGACCCGGATGATCCGGGCATTGATATTCGCGGTTACGCGCCCGTTTTTGCTCACAACTAAATTGTTGTCCTTAAAGTTGACGGTTCCCTGGATTGAACCATCGACCACCAGATCTTCCTCACCGGTAACGTCTCCATGGATGGCGATCGATGATCCGATCGTGGCGGGTTTCTGCGACCCGGATTTTTGGGAGGCACTAGGCCTCGCACTTGCGGCGGGGGCGGACGCGTCTGCGGCAGTGGTGCCGGCTTCAATTTCCTTTTGAGTCATTTCGGGTAAAAGGTCCTCGGTAGATGTTGGTCACAACCCTCAGGGAGGGTCCTGGGACGGGTTTTGGCTTCCCGCTGTGGTGAGAATTGTCGCTGAGGCAGCCGGTAGGGTCAAACTGTGAAATATGGATTGATCGTCGGAGGGATTAGTAGTACTTTACATAATATACATTATGCGAAAAAGGGTCCGGTGCCGCCTAAGTATTTCCTCTAGGAAGTTGGCCTAATTGCGCTATCAAAAAGCCTGAAGAAATTCTCCGTCGTACGGTCCGACAAGTAGCCGAGCTCTACTTGCCGAAGTTTTGCGAGGCATTCCGCGGTATGCCTGACATAGGCGGGCTCATTCGTCTTTCCCCGTAAAGGCACCGGCGCGAGATAAGGTGAATCGGTCTCGACCAGTATCCGGTCCATAGGAACCTTACGCGCGACCTCACGTAGCGCCCCCGCACTTTTGAAGGTGACAATCCCAGAGAACGAGATATAAAAGCCTTCATCTAAGGCGGCTTTGGCCGTAGCCCAGTCCTCGGCGAAACAGTGCATTACCCCTCCGACTGTTCGGGCATCTTGCTCGCGCATCACGTCGATCGTGTCTTGAGCAGCACTTCGCGTATGGATGATGAGAGGTTTGCCCACGTGCAGAGCCGCCCTGATATGTCGTGTAAAACGTTCCCTTTGAATATCTGGATCGCAATCGTCTCGGTAGTAGTCCAGTCCGGTTTCACCAATCGCTACTACTTTCCGATTTGCGGCCAGGTCTGCGAGCGTTTCCACGGAAGGCTCCTCCCCGTCTTCCAGAGCAGTATTCGGATGAACACCGACGCTTGCCGAGATACGTTCTGAACGGCCAGCGAGTGCCAACATCGCTGGAAAGTCCGAAAGATTGACCGATACACACAGTAGATGTCCGACGCCAGCATCCCGCGCACGACTCAACAAACCGGCGAAATCACCGACCAACTCAGGAAAATCGATATGGCAATGAGAATCGACGAGCACGACAAGCTACCTGGGACGTTAAAAGTGACCGGACTAGAGCGTATGCGTAGCCGATGCCTGCTGACCGGAACCTGAGACGAGCTCTTCAATCCGTTCTTTCAATTTCGCACCGTCGGGGCCTTTGAAGTGAACTCCAACCCCTTTTGTCCTGCTCCCCTGGGCCCCTGCGGGTGTCATCCAAACAACGGTAGCTGCCAGGGCGTACTGCTCCTCACCCAGGAGCTTCACCACCAGAAACACTTCATCACCCATCCCATACTCGTTGTGGGTGGGTACAAAAAGGCCCGTATTCTTCAAAAAGGGCATGAACGCCGCCCGAAGGGTTCGGAGATCGTTAATTGAGACCGAAAGCACTCTCGGCCGGTTTTTGGGTGTTGGGGTCGAATCAGTCATAGTCGGATCGCAGGGCGGATTAAGGATATGTCAGAGTCTGGGAGCGCACAGCCGTGAACAAATATCCTCCAGGCTCAATTGTTCGTCAACCGGACCGTTGAAACGTTCCCGCGCTAGCCCAAGCTGTCGAAAGGCCGCTATTGCAAGTTTCCGGTTCCCAAACACTCCGTCAGAAACCGACTTTGACCGACTATGACCCTCTACCGATTCCCGAATGACAGCAAGAGCGACTGATTGTAATATCGACAGCGCTCGCCCTGCCCCGATCTTTGCGCAGAGCGCTGCGAGGGATAAGGAGTCCGCAGCCTTCGTGTCTGATGCCGTGAAGTAGCGGATCAATTGACAAATGGACGCCGCGCTTTTGTCTCCAATGATCTGATCAAGCTCGAGGGGCCCGAGGCCCGACCGTAAAAGCAGGCCGAGTTCGTCCGGATCGATATCGTGCCGGGACTCAATCCAGCGGGCAGCGCTCTCCTGAGACGGAGTTGGACTGTCTAGACGAATACATCGGCTATGAATGGTTGCCGGGAGCCGGTAGGGGTAACTGCTAACCAGGATAAACCGCGTCCCGGGGGTGGGCTCTTCAAGCACTTTCAGCATTGCGTTTGCGGCGTTGTGGTTCATCCCGTCCGCGCCGATAATGAGGGCGACCTTTCTCCCACTCGTGACCACCGTAGTCAACAATGATTCCGACAACATCCGTGTCGAGTCGACACTGATTTGTCTGCTTGGTTTACGTTTCTGAGTAGATTGATGAGACTCAAGATAGCGCTGGGCATGGACCTGAAGTATCGGATGTGAATGTTCAACGAGGGCCTGTGGGATTAACACGTGCAGGTCCGGATGCAGGCTACTAGAGACCAAGTGGCAGGACGGGCAGCATTGGCAGGAACTTTGGCCTGAGGGGTCTTCGCACAATAGGTGTTGGGCCAATTCCACGGCCAGCGCAGTTTTCCCAATGCCCGCCCGGCCGCTCAAAAGCAGGCAGTGGTGCGTGTCATCGCTGCGAAGAAGTGTTTGCCAGGTCGCCTCGAGCCAGGGATATTCCAGCAGATCAGTCAATGGCAACTCCAAGACGGCACTGGACCATGGCCTTAATTTCGTCGTACATGCCCTCTTTGGATTGGCGTGCATCGAGTGTCTTGACACGGGCTGGATGCTGAAACGCGATCTGTTGATACGCCTCCCGGACCCGCCGCTTGAACTCTTTTTTTTCCCCTTCAAAGCGATCCTGGCCACTGCCACGTCCTCCGGTACGCCGAATCCCCTCCTCCACATTTAGGTCAAGAAAAAACGTGAGGTCCGGTTTAAGTCCTTTTGTTGCGATCCGCTCCAAGGATGC
>DPVA01000198.1:0-219 GCA_003529705.1 Gammaproteobacteria bacterium
CCCGCCGCTTCGCGCAGCAGAACCGTATCCGCACCGGAGAGCACCAGATGATGGCCGTTTCTATAAAGACGGCCACTATCCCAATCTGCAAAGGGAATGGCGCCGAGATACTTATCCGCGTCAAGGACTGCTCGCTCAATTCTCTCGAAGGCTTGGATAAATTCTGCCCGGTCGAATTGCCCGAGTGCGCCTAGAGATGCCGAAAGATCAATCGGGCCG
>DPVA01000198.1:527-850 GCA_003529705.1 Gammaproteobacteria bacterium
ATCAATCGGGCCGATAAACAGCATATCGATTCCTTCTACCGCAGTAATGGCCTCGATATCGGAAACTGCCTCGTTAGATTCGATTTGGATAATCAACAGAAACTCCTCAGCCATCCAGCGCTCGTAGTCGGCGACCTGTTCCCCGTAGCTGGTCGCCCGCAGTAAAGCAGGGGCCGCGCCCCGAAATCCGTCAGGCCCGTACCGGCATGCGGCAACCACGTCCCGGGCTTCCTGCACGCTTCGTACGTTTGGGACCATCATGCCGAGTGGCCCAATATCAAGTACCCGCTTGATCACGGCGGGGGCGGCGCTAGTTGCCCTTG
>DPVA01000198.1:1176-2603 GCA_003529705.1 Gammaproteobacteria bacterium
TTGCATTGGTGTGCGCTTAGGGCCTGCATCATAACCACCGCTTCGGTGAAAGAACCCGGCCCGTGTTCGAGATCAATCATGGCCGTGTCATAGCCGCTCATTGCCATGACCTCTGCGGTAATTGGACTGAAGGCTTCGATCCAGCAACCGTTCAGCCGGGCACCAGAGCGGAGTTGTTGTTTTACCGATTGGCTTTTCATGGCGCAGAGGCTATTGAGACGTGACGTGCAATGAGTCTAACACTCGTGTTAATGATCTCGACGGGCAACTTCAGGGCGAGATCAGTCTGACCTGCGCTCGCCTTTTCAAATCTAGCGAAGCGAAATCAACTTAACCTGTCGTGAAACGGATAGGTCGACATCTGCTCGATTCTGTTGTTGTGTATCAGATACTGGTTTTCAAGTTTGACCCCTTGGCCCGCCTCCTTGGAGCCGACATAGCTTTCCAGACAGATCACCATGCCTGGTTCGATACATCCCGATAGTGGGTAGGGTGGACCCCCAGTTTTGTAGGGAATGTTGGGAAATTCACCGGAGAGGCCTAGGCCATGGCCGATACAGTTGTAGTGACTGTCCCGGTACGCAGACGGTATCGGCCAGGCGGTTTCTGCTAACTCTTCATAACTGATACCTGGTTTCAGAATGTCTGCATTGGTCTCCAGTTGTTCACGGGCCAAGGCAAATAGCTGTTTCTGTACGGCCGTTGGTTTCGCGTCGCCACAGATGAAGGAGCGGGAGAAGTCAGCAGCATATCCCTCATAGCCAAGGGCATCGGTATCCAAGCAGACCATGTCTCCCCGCTGCATAACCCGATCACCACACTCCTTGAAATAGGGGAAAGTCTCCTCACCGCTCTGAAAGAGCCGGGTCGCTACATAATGGCCTTCGTTGGCAATTAGGCCGCGATGGTACTGTGCCCAGACCTCAGCCTCGGTGCGTCCGGGTTCCAGACCGGCTTCGAGGTGACCAACAGCCGTTTCGACCCGACGCATCGCCTCACGCATATACGGGATTTCTAACGGCAGTTTTTGCATCCTGGCTTGCTGCAAGACGCTGTCAGCATCGGTGAGTGAAAATCCCTTGCTGCGCAGTGCATCGATTGCTACAAAAGGAAACCGGTCCACGGCCAGGCGGTCGATAGTAGCGTCAAAGGCATTTACCGTTGCAAAGATCTCTGACGCGAATCGCATTGCTGTGGACTCAGGATCCCCTCCAGAGCTTATGTAGCACAGGCCTTGAGCTGGACGGATTTCGGTAATGGCGGTGCACTCCTGGGCAAGATGAGAGCAGCCTGAGTATTCATAGAGTATGGTGGGGCCTTCACTCAGGATGAGTAGATACCTCGCCGGCACCCGCATCGAGAAAAACATCATGTTGCGAGCACCGGTGGCGTAAAAGATATTTATCGGGTCGACAATGAGCAATGCC
>DPVA01000008.1 GCA_003529705.1 Gammaproteobacteria bacterium
ACTCGGAACGCTCCATGCCACGCCCCGCTCGAGACGAACAATCTCAGTCAGTCCGCAACGGTGAACAATATCAGTGGCTTTTGTCGACCAAGGTGAAATCGTACCCGTACGGGGAAATACCATTACCTCCAGGTCAGTGGTTATCGTGTCGGCTGAGACACCGTAATCAAGCAAGCGGTCTAATGTTTCCCGCTTCTTGGCCGGGAGATGATTTCTTGTTAAGGCAACATGAAGATAGCGAGCAGACAAGTCTTTTAGACTGGGCAGGTGCTCACGAATCTGATCACACAGTTTGCTGATACGAAACCGCGAAACCGCTGACCCGCCATCGAGGATCAGCACGACACTGGTAACACCGCAATCAACCTACTGTATAGCGGCAATGTCGAGGTCAACACCCAGTCGGAGTGCAACTTCCTCGTAAGCCTCAATCACACCGCCCAGACCATGTCTAAAGCGATCCTTGTCGAGTTTTTTTCGGGTCTCAGTATCCCAGAGACGGCAACCGTCTGGTGTAAATTCATCGCCCAGTACGAGGTTGCCGTCATAACGCCCAAACTCAAGTTTGAAATCAACCAGAATCATGCCGCCGTCGGCGAAGAGCTTGCTGAGAATCTCATTGACGCGGAAAGTCTGAACTTTCATCGACGCTACTTCCTCAGGCGTCGCCCAGCCGAAAGACGCAATGTGATACTCATTGATCATCGGATCATGCAATTCGTCGTTCTTCAGGAAGAATTCAAAGGTCGGCGGCACGAGATCCAGCCCGTCCTCCACACCCAGGCGTCGACATAAAGAGCCAGTGGCGATATTGCGCACGACACACTCGACCGGAATCATGTCGAGATGCTTCACCTGGGACTCATTGTCGCTCAGTAGCGCATCAAAATGGGTAGCGACTCCCTGTGCCTCGAGATGTTCCATGATGAAGGCGTTAAAGCGGTTGTTGACCATGCCCTTGCGATCGAGCTGGTCTATTTTCTCGCCGTCAAACGCCGAGGTATCGTCGCGAAACTCCATAATGAGCCGCGTGGCTTCATCAGTCAGAAAAACAGATTTCGCTTTGCCCGAGTAGAGCTCTTCACCCTTGTTCATGTCTCATCAATCCTAGTTGAAAAAAACGCTTAGAGGACACCCACGCCGCTCATCGCCGAACGAACTTCGTCGTGACTCTGCGGTGATAGCGGCACCAACGGCAGTCGGATCCCTCCACCAATGAGGCCCTGCTGCGCCACAGCCCATTTGGCGGGGATGGGATTGGACTCCACAAACATCGCTTTATGCAGGTCCGCAAGTTGGCCGTTGAGGCCTCGGGCCGTGTCGGCGTCACCCGAGATAGCCGCCTGGCACATGCGGTGCATTAAATTCGGTGCGGCGTTGGCGGTCACGGAAATGGTGCCTTTGCCGCCTGACAGCATCAGTTCACAGGCTGTACCGTCTTCCCCGGAGTAAATCAGGAAACCTTCCGGCGCACGGTCAATCAGGTCCCTGCCGCGATCGAGGTCGTTGGTCGCGTCCTTAATCGCAACAATATTCTCAATATCGGCAAGGCGCAGCGTGATATCGTTCTGCATATCGGCCGCGGTGCGACCCGGGACGTTATAAAGAATCTGCGGCACCGCAACGGCCTCGGCAATCGCCTTAAAGTGCTGATAGAGCCCTTCCTGGGGAGGCTTGTTGTAGTACGGCACCACCAGAAGACAGGCATCGACACCAGCATCGGCCGCGTTTCGTGTCAGCGATATCGCTTCGGAAGTGGAATTAGCGCCGGTACCGCCAATAACGGGAATACGCCCGGCGACCGCCTTTACGGTACGTGCGATGACTTCTCCATGTTCATCATGGTCAAGGGTTGCCGACTCACCGGTAGTACCCACCGAAACGATCGCATCGGTACCTTGCGCAATATGGTGTTCTACCAACCGCTCGAGTGCGGTCCAATCAACGCTGCCATCGTCGTGCATTGGGGTGACCATGGCCACCATGCTGCCTGTGAACATCTGGGAACTCCTTGCTTCGGCCTGTTAGGAAGCCAGAGCATCGCTGCTACGGGTCACATCCTGATGGTACTTTGCGCTCATCGACAGCACAAGACGCCCCGCTGCCTTCCCTCAGTTCGCAAGACGCCAACTCAGTATTTTGTCTTTGATCTGCGCTTTTGCACCGATAGCAATCGGCAGGTTGGGTGCCACGTGCCCAAAGTCCTGGGACGAGAACACTGGACAGGGTGTCCGAACGGCCAGTTCACCCAGCACCCAGGTCTCAGCATCCGCAGCCGACCCCATATCGGTAAAGCGGCCAAAGACCACTGCATTGACGCCCGCCAACAGGCCACTGTCCAGCCACTGGCGCCAGTAACGCAACAGACGGGGTGCGCTCTCCCCAGTGTCCTCAAAAAAGAGAATATGATCAGACAAGTCTGAGGGAAGATTAGGCGTACCCACGAGATTACTTATTACGCTCAGGCATCCCCCGAACAACACCCCATGACACTCGATGTCGGCCGTTTCCCCCACCGGTTCTACTTTGAGTTGCCCCTCCCAGGGCAGATCTGAACTGAGCAGGCGCGCGAGTTCGTCAATATCCACCCCGCCCTGCCATAACGATGACCCGGGCATCGGCGCATGCAGCGACGGCCATCCCAGACGGGTGAAGATCGCACTCTGGAGCGCGCTGACGTCGGAAAAACCGATCAGGACTTTGGCCGGACTTTGCGCAAGAGTCTGCCAGTCGAGCCGGCCCACGATGTCGCTCGCACCGTACCCTCCGCGTGCGCTCAGGAGATACGGGTAGTTGCCATTTAACACCGACTGAATCTGCCCCAAGCGCGCACGTACCCCTTCAACTTCCAAGCGCACCCGCGCGTCTGCCTGCCAGGGGGTGTACTCCACTTCAAATCCTGCAGTGCGAAGCGCCTGAAGATTCCGATCGAGGACGTCATCTTCCGGGGGGCCGGATGGCTCGAAAACCTGAATCGAATGTTTCTCCATCGTTTGAATCACCTGGTCAGGGAGTTGAACCCCCGCTGGATCAGGTCGCCAGCAGCGTTTTCAGCGGCCCCTCACGCGCCATCAGGTCTTGCGTCTTGCCCTGCTCCAGAATCTTGCCCGACTCCATCACAATGACGTCTTCAAAGTGCTCTACGGAACTTGCACTTTCCAGCGCCCAAAAGATTCCTCGACCGTGCATATGTTCGCGGATGTTTTTGATGAGATCCCCACGAACGTTGAAATCAAACGGCGCGAGCGCTTCGTCGACCACCAGGAGATCCGGGGTTTTCATCAGTGCTCTTGCAAATCCGAGCTTCTGTCGCTGAATACTGCTGAGTTTCCCCCCAGAGGTCCCCACATCAGCATGTAAGCCGAGTTCGATCACAAAGGCGCGCAAGCCAACCGCGTCAATTACCTCATCAATACTTTTTCGAATCTTGCTGCGCAGTGCCGGCTTTCCAAACGGCAAAGCACCGAACAATACGTTGGACTCGATATCGAGGCCAGGGTTTAGCGCCTCAGGATTTAGAAAATCAACTG
>DPVA01000095.1 GCA_003529705.1 Gammaproteobacteria bacterium
CGGCTACATCCAGGAACTGGATATCGATATTTTTGAGAACCTTAAAGTGGTTGATATGGGCGATGCCGACATCGCTCCGGAATGTAATCTCGACCCGACCGCGGAAAACATTCTCAAGGCTCAGGCGGCCGTCGAGGAACTGGTCAATCGCGCGCTCGAGGCAGGTGCGATTCCTATCGTTGTGGGTCAGAACAGTCCCTGTAGTTCCTATGCTATTGCCAAACCCATCGCGGAACGTTCTGCCGGCAAGGTCGGAATGATCAGTACTGATACGCACTGGGACTCCAGACCAATCGACTACCTCACTGGAGACGACCGCATCGCCGGTAGCGGGAACTGGAAGTCAAAAACCTTCAGCAGCCTCCCAAACTTCTCTATCCCGAATCTTGTAGAGATCGGAGAGCGCGGTATGCTGGAAGAAGCTAGTGTGGTTCGCGACTACATGCGACAGGGCGCCCACTTTTATCCCATGTGGAGAGTGCGATCCGAATTAGGCATTGACGGTCTTTGTGAAGAACTCCAGCATGCCTACCGAGGAACAGACGATGTCTATGTCCATTTTGATATGGATATCCTTGGTGGTGCCGGGCCCGCCCCGGGCGATATCTTGGGGGAACTGGCTGAACCAATGGGGATGAGCGATTACGAAATTATTCGCCTCGCCCATGAGATTGGCAAACGGGGACTCACGGGTATGTCGTTCATCTGTATACCCCCAGGGTCGATGGTTACCTACCGACTCATTGTCTACGTTATCGCATTCCTGATCGCCGGGGTCGCTCTATCCCGAGGCGATTGATTCCCGGTATCGCACCCAATCGAAATATGGTCCCGGGTCCGACTTCCGGCCGGGTGCGATCTCGGAATGCGCCACAATCCGGTCCACGGTGATGGCAGGCCATGCCAGCCGTAACGCTCGCGTAAGCACAGTCAGCGTCCCATACTGGCGATCCGTAAACCGGGTTTGATCAGAACCCACCAACTCTATGCCGATCGAAAAATCATTGACCCGATCTCGTCCACGAAAAAACGATCGACCAGCATGCCAGGCCCGCCGAGTCACGGGCACGTATTGAATAATCTCTCCCTCACGATCTATCAGAAAATGCGTCGACACTTTCAGTGTAGCGATTTCTTTAAAGTATGGGTGCGCATCCGCATCCAGGCACCCCAGAAAGAGGTCAGAAATCGGCTCCGTTTCGAAATAACCAGGGGGGAGACTGATCGCGTGGATCACCAGAGCATCGATCCCGACTCCATGCGGTCGGTCATCACAATGCGGTGAACACATGCACGCGATACCGCTTAAGAGACCCGTTTCCCGATCAACCTCCAGTGAAGGCATACTCATTGGAAAGGAATCAGGGATTGCGCTGATCAGCGCGTGAGGGAACCAGAAAACCAGCAGCGGCGCTTAAGCGGAACGTGGATTGATCTGGATGGGCTTATTCGGACTCAGTACCCGTCTCGTCTGATTCCTCAGGCCTGTCCAGCAATTGCACGTAGGCCATTGGGGCATTGTCACCAGACCGAGACCCGCACTTCAGGATACGGGTATAGCCGCCCGCGCGGTTCTGAAAACGCGGGCCCAGCGTGTCAAAAAGTTTGCTGACTGCGTTCCGATCCCTAAGACGAGAATAAGCAAGGCGGCGGTTCGCCACGGACGGCGTCTTTGCAAGTGTAATGAGAGGTTCTGCAACACGTCGCAGTTCCTTCGCTTTAGGCAAGGTAGTTCGAATCTGTTCGTGCGTGAATAAGGATGCCGCCATGTTTGCAAACATGGCCTTTCGATGACTGGAATCCCGGCCCAGCACACGACCGATCTTATGATGACGCATAACAACTTCTCCCTGCTCTTCTCTAGTTTTTCCTGTTGCTCTTTGATCTGCCGGTTTCTGCCTGATTTGCTCGGTTGCGCTGGATCAATGCAGGCTATCGCGTTTTTCCCGCTGGAGCGATGCTGGCGGCCAGTTCTCTAACTTGACTCCCAAGGAGAGTCCTCGCGTTGCCAGCACATCCTTAATCTCGGTTAAAGACTTCTTGCCCAGGTTAGGCGTTTTCAAGAGTTCCACCTCGGTGCGCTGGATAAGATCCCCAATGTAGTAGATGTTTTCGGCCTTGAGACAATTAGCAGACCGTACGGTCAACTCGAGATCGTCGACTGAACGCAGCAGCACCGGGTCAATTCGTTCCTCAAGCACCTCGGCATCAGCGGTCTCGGACTCCTTAAGTTGTACGAAGACAGAGATCTGTTCGTGAAGAATCTTTGCAGCACGGCGTACCGCCTCTTCTGCATCGATAGTGCCGTTGGTTTCGATTTCCATCACCAATTTATCGAGGTCTGTGCGCTGTTCGACACGAGCATTTTCGACGGTATAGGAAACGCTACGAATAGGACTGTAGGACGCATCCAGACGCAGCACGCCAACACCGCGGGTCTCGGCCTCCTCAGCAGCCAGGTCAACAACCTGATATCCACGCCCCGTACTGACGGTGATCTCCATGTTCAATTCACCATCGGGCGACAGGTTTGCAAGCAGATGATCCGGGTTGACCACCTCAACATCATGATCAAGCTGAATGTCGCCCGCGGTCACTGGACCGGGACCCTTTTTGGTTACCCGCAGCACGGCCTCTTCCCGATTGTGCATCCGCACCGCCAGGTTTTTAAGATTCAGCAGGATCGCAATCACATCCTCCTGCGCACCCGGGACGGCTGAGTATTCATGGCTAATGCCTTCAATCCGTACCTCGGTCACGGCTGCGCCGGACATCGAGGACAGAAGAATACGACGCAGCGCATTGCCCAAGGTGTAGCCGAATCCCCGCTCCAACGGCTCCAAGGTCACGCGGGCCCTGGTGTCGTTGACGGTATCGACATTGATGACGTTCGGCTTAAGAAACTCTTCTCTGGCTTGCGACATTGAGTACTTACCTCTGAAATGTGTCGTGTTTCAAAATTTCTTTCGTTGGAAATACCGCGCTGGGTTCTGCGCGGCCGTTCACACTGAAACTACTTCGAGTACAGTGCGACCACCAGCGATTCATCAATTTCCTGGGACAGTTCTGCGCGATCGGGTACGGCCTTGAGCACACCCTTAAACGCCTTGCTGTCTACCTCAACCCAAGGTACAAAACCTAACTGCTCCGCGATCTCCAGAGCTGATTTGATCCGAAGTTGTCCACGGGACCGTTCGCGGACGGTAACCTCGTCACCCGGCTTTACCTGGTAAGACGCAATGTTCACTTTGGCGCCATTGACGAGTAACGCGTTGTGTCCCACCAATTGACGGGCTTCTGCCCTCGTGATTCCAAACCCCATGCGGTAGGCCACACTGTCGAGTCGCGACTCAAGGAGTTGGAGCAGCGTTTCACCCGTTGAACCCTTTGCCCGAGCGGCAGCGAGGTAATAACTGTGGAATTGTTTCTCCATGAGCCCATACATGTGACGAAGCTTCTGCTTTTCCCGAAGCTGGGTCCCATAGACGGTCACTCTTGGTCGACGGGCGCCTGCCTTGAATCCAGGTGCCCGGTCAAATTTGCACTTGGAATCCAGTGCGCGAACCGGACTCTTGAGAAAAAGATCAGTCCCGGCGCGCCGGGCGAGCTTACAGGTGGGTCCTCGGTATCTAGCCATAGTTTTCTCTGCTGCCTGCGTTTATTTCGCTAATCAGACGCGTCGGCGTTTCGGCGGACGACAGCCGTTATGCGGCACCGGTGTGACGTCTGTGATTGAGTTGATTTCAAAACCCAGATTATTAAGGGCACGCACGGAGGAATCGCGTCCGGGCCCGGGTCCTTTGACTTTGACATCGAGCTGCTTCATTCCGAATTCCTGAGCCGTCCGGCCGGCCGTCTCAGCAGCGACCTGTGCTGCAAAGGGAGTGCTCTTACGACTACCCCGGAATCCTGCGCCACCCGAAGTCGCCCAGGCTACCGCGTTACCATGTCGGTCAGTGATGGTGATAATAGTATTGTTGAAGGTTGCATGGATATGAACCACGCCCTCAAGCACATTCTTGCGAACTTTAGGTTTCGCCCGTTTCTTGTTTTGCACCTTGGCCATATTTTTAATTCCTACTATTATTTCCGGATCGGCCGTTTAGGCCCTTTTCGCGTCCGCGCGTTTGTCGAAGTCCGCTGACCCCTGACTGGAAGGCCGCGTCGGTGGCGCATACCCCGGTAACAACCCATATCCATCAGGCGCTTGATATTC
>DPVA01000178.1:0-11426 GCA_003529705.1 Gammaproteobacteria bacterium
TAGGCCGCGCGAAATCGCCGATTCCCCAGTATCCGCTGTATCGTTCGTGGTCGTCGCGCCTCTAGACGGCTCTGCAATTCCCAGATCTCTACCACTACCGTGCTGACACGTCTGGGAATCATCACCCTCTGGCTTTCGCGGCTGAGCACTTCCAGCGCTACCCGCTGCAGAACTTGTGGATTATTCCTCCTTTTTTCTTCCTGCCGATCACGCTGACGGCGGACTGCCGTCCAGAAGATGCATGAAAACAGAAAGGCCGCAATGACCGGCTTTCGCTTTTTTATTCGTCCGTCAGTGTTTTCAAGCCCCCTTAGGACCAGACCTCGCTTGGGATCCAAGTCAACTTCTCCGTAAGATCGCTCTGCTTCCGGAAAGAGCTCTGCAAAAAGACCGAACTCACGCAGCAACTCAAAGGTCTTAACAGCATACCCGCTATGGAAGAGTTTCAGCACTTCATCAAATAATCGCGCGGGTGGTACGTGTCGCAGAAGATAGGCATTATCCCGACAAAGGGCTTTTAGGTGTGGATCAAGGTTCAAATCCAACTTCGCCTTAAACCGCACTGACCGCAACATCCGGACAGGGTCTTCGTTTATCCGCGTTGCTGGATCACCGATAAATCGCAGTTGACGAGATTTGACATCTGAAAATCCATCGACATAGTCGATCAGAGCATTCGATCCGATATCGTAATACAAGGCGTTCGCAGTAAAGTCACGTCGAAACACATCCTGGTCTCGAGTTCCGAACACATTATCCCGGAGGATCCGGCCAGATTGACTCTGTGTTCCAGTCTCCTTCTGTAAGTCGCCTTCACGTCCCGCCCGGTATGTCGAAACCTCAATCACCTCCCGGGACACGCGTACATGAACAATCCGAAAACGCCGGCCAATAATTCGGGAGCGGGGAAACACTTGGCGCACCTCTTCCGGCGAAGCATTTGTGACGACATCGAAATCTTTTGGCCGCTCGCCCAACAGCAGGTCGCGAACACACCCGCCCACCAGTTCTGCAGAAAATCCTGCCTGGGTAAGCGTGTCGGCTACCTTGCGGGCACCTTTACTGACGCTAGAAACCTGAAGCCCATGCTCCTCGGCATCCAGAACACGTGGATCAAGCGCCTGATCCTGATCAGGGCGGCTTTTTGGAATAAGGGATTTCAGAAGATTCTTGATCAGAATATTTGGATGCCGGCCGCAGAATCTTGTTGAGCAAACCGCAACGTGCACAGGGCAGTAGGAAAACGCAACACTAGTTTATCATCCTACCCGATTTGAGCGCTCTCGATGGAGACGAGGCCGCCGCAATCAAAACTGCCGGTGTGTTTTCCTTCTTAAGAGAATTTGTTAGTCTGATGAATAATTACACGCTGACCAATACTGAAATGAAAATCATCGACCCCGCCCGTACCGACCTTGCCTGGGAATTCAGGGCAAATCCCTTTGGGCCTCACAGCGCTGAACTCCAGCAGGTTCTCAGCATCATGCGCTGGAAAGAGAATCACGGGAAGTACGTCCTCGTTGAAACAGGCACACGAAACCGCTGGGTCTTGGGACGATTGCCGAAACGGCGCGGACTTAGGGTAGAGATTTTTGAGAACCTCGTGTTCGCGGACTATGCAGAGGGCTTGTGGCATCTCTTTAGGCTTCGCTGGGAGGAACATACCGACCGGACCTTGGAAGAGGAGTGATGATTACACAACAAAAGGCGCTTCTCGCGTATGCGGATGAAATTAGCCGACGGCCGGGCGAGCGTATAGAGGTAAAGGTAAGTTCGACATCGGCTGATCCTTTTGATCTGAATATTGTTCGGATTCGCTGCGGTGATGATGGCCCAGAAGGCCCTGGCCTAAAACAGACCATCGTCGAGGCCAACGTGAACGGTTCCTATCCGGCACGATTCCAGGAAACCCAGGTAGGCTCATTCGCTCGAATTGATGCGAACGCCAGTTTTTCGTCGAACTCCTATACGGCCCAGGCACTGATTTGGCCCACCTGTCCCAAGATCGGTGACCAAGTCATCCTGAGCCACTGGTGTGCCACAAGCCAGCGTGGTTATGCCCTCATGATTCAGGACGAGAAATTGGCAGTAAAGGTAGGTGGCGATGACGGGGAGGTACATACAATCGTATCAGACACTCCGCTCATCCCTCAACGGTGGTATCTCGTAGCTGTTACGTTTGATCTCGATTCGAGCCTGTTGACGTTGTATCAGATCATCAAAGAATCTGGTCCGGAACTTGATAAACGAACTTCAATCGTCTCGGCCTCGTTGGAGTCCTGCATCACTGATGTGTCAGCGGACTTTCTAATCGCCGGATGCCCTGACATCGATGAAGAGAATAATCAGAGTGTCGGGCAACTCTACAATGGGAAAATTGATAGCGTACGGCTGACCGGCGCCTCATTGACTCTTGCATCAATTCAGGAACTCATCTGTACTCCGCGACATTCCGCTTTAATAGCGGCTTGGGACTTTAGTCAGGGAATCAGTGGAGATAAGGTCTTGGACGTCAGTGGAAATAATTATCATGGCCGGACCTATAACCTGCCTACTAGAGCTGTGACGGGCTGGCGGCATGATGGGAGTGAAATGAATTGGACACATCGTCCGGAACACTATGGCGCTATTCATTTCCATGACGATGATTTATACGATGCCGCGTGGGCGACCGACGCGCACTGGACCATTCCAGAAGATTTGCAAAGTGGTGTCTATGCCTTCCATCTCAGACAGAACTCAGAAGAATTTTACGTTCCATTTTACGTTCGCCCGCATCCCGGGAGGCCTACCGCCCGCCTTTGCCTTCTGATACCCACTGCAAGCTATTACGCCTATGTTAATCATCATATCAACGTGGATTGGGGTTCGCTTAACGAGCATTCCTCTAGTTGTTTTACTACGCTGACCCAAGCTGATCTTTATCTGCAGATGCAGAATGTGTTTGGCCTGAGTATGTATGACGACCATAACGACGGTTCAGGCGTCTGCTATGCGTCGCGACTGCGTCCCATGCTCCGGATGGGCCCTCACGAAGAACTATGGCAATACAACGCAGACAGTCATATTACCGATTGGCTGGAAGAGAAAAATATTTCCTTCGATGTCATCACAGACGATGACCTGCACACTGAAGGGTCAAGCATTATTGCGGGATACGAATGCGTAATGACCGGCACGCATCCGGAGTATTATTCTTTGCCGATGATGGAAGCTCTGCTTTCCTATCAAGGAGAGGGTGGGCGTTTCATTTACATGGGCGGGAACGGATTTTACTGGCGCGTTGCCTATAGCCCTGAATTCCCCGGAGCAATCGAGATGCGGCGCGCGGAAGATGGAATGCGGAGTTGGGTTGCCAAGCCCGGTGAATACCATCTGAGTTTTTCAGGGGAGTTATCAGGATTATGGTCAAGGTGCGGGATTCCGCCTGAACGTGTGTGCGGCGTCGGATTCTCTGCACAGGGATTCAATTTCGGTCGACCTTATCGTCGAACGCCGGCGAGTCATGATCCCAGGTGTTCATGGATCTTTGATGGCATTAGCGAAAATGACCCTATTGGGGATTTTGGACTTGTCTTTGGGGGCGCGGCAGGCAGTGAGATTGACAGCGCTGACATACAAAATGGCACGCCATCCCATGCGTTAGTCATTGCAACCGCAGATGATTTTGGGGCTGACTTTCACTGGGTGGTGGAGGACTATCACCATGCTCACTCCGCCGTTAACGGAGAAACCTGTCCGTATGTGCGTTGTGACATGGTGTTCTATGAAACTCCGAATGGCGGCGCCGTGTTTTCAACGGGATCAATCGCCTTTGCCGGCTCTTTGTCTCATAACAATTACGACAATAACGTCAGCCGACTCCTTGAGAATATCGTCAACCGGTTTTTGAATGCGGACCCCATTTAATGAGTGACTGTATGCGAACAAGCTCGCTACATCCCTGTTTTGGTGTTGGAATATCCGGAGTCACTCCCGAACAATTAGCCCAGGCTGAATTCGTGGATTCCCTTCTCCAGACGGTACACGAGCATGGTTTTGTCCTGTTGCGAGGAATCGGTCTGAATGCAGACAGCGCAATGGCTCTCGCCCGATTGTTGGGGAATCCAGAGCAAGGATATCGACCAGAGTTTACCCATAGGGCTTATCCTGAACTGGCGTTACTGGGAAACGTTGGTGAGGTCGATGGTGGTGTCACCTACCTGAATACTCAGGGAATCGAATGGCATACTGATGCGACTGGGAAGGGCTTAACGCCGGGCGTGACAATGTTATATTGCCTGAAGACTCCTAAAGATGCCGGGGACACTCTTTTTGCCAGCACCGATGCGGCCTATGCCGCAATGGATGAAGAACGTTTATCGAACTATCGCGAACTTGAGGTCGTCCACAGCTTTAATATCCACAACGACAAAGTCGCGTCTTTTCCCGGGACCAACGTCAGTGTGCAACAAGCAGTGCTGCGCAATCGCTATCCTGACACCACAGATTCCGTAGTCGCTACCCATCCCCATACCAATCGACCCTGCTTTTTTATTAGTCATCAGCTGGTCAAGGAGGTTGTCGGTTATGGCCATAATGAGGGAATGGATTTAGTGATGGATCTGGTTCGTCACATTACTCAGGAACAGTTCGTCTTTAGACATCGATGGAAAAAGCAAGACCTGATTGTTTTTGACAACAGATCCTGCCTACACAGCGCCACTGATTATGATTATCAAGATCAGGACCGGCTCTTTTATCAGATCATAATTGCGGGCCACGATGATGATGCCCAGATTAATAGACGCTGACGCGCTAGACGGTGCAGGTTCTCCGCCCCCCCAAAACCTAGCCATCCTGCGCGGGGCAGATTTCTATCGCCTACTGTCCGGGTTTCTTTAGAATAGGCCCACCACAGCCACGCTCCCTTCGTCTAGCGGTCAGGACGCTGGCCTCTCACGCCGGAAACAGGGGTTCGATTCCCCTAGGGAGCGCCAATTTCTCAATGAGTTAGGATCAATTCGGTTTTCGTAAATCGATTTACCTAATTTTTACCGACAATTATTGCACCGGAAGCAAGTTCATCTTTAAGAAAGCCAATGGCACAGTCACACTCTCCAAGAACCAAATCGTCGGCACCTGTATCTATAGCCTCAGATTTCCAACACACTCGGGGAGTCTTTACCATAGGAGTGAGGTTCCGCCCGGATTCTCGATTCTTCAGACTTTCGACAGCAATTCACGTCGTAGTGGAAAAACACTTGCGACCAACAAAACACCGAGGAGCGCGAGGATCACGAGGCTACTACTGAAGTGTCCATGCGCGTGGAAAAGGATGCCCAAGAGCACCGGTCCGCCGACGCCGCCAAACTCTGCCGCAGAGAAAAAAAAACCTCCAGCAGTCCCCGCCCGATTAGCGCCCACGCCGGGAACCTCCACCAGAGTCAGCAGCAGTACAGTCATCATTGATCCTGCGGCGATGCCCTCCACGATCAGCGCGAGATAAAGCCAAATACCTGCGGGTTCACAAAGGAGCGTGAGACTCGCCAACACGGAACACGAAAAAAGGAGGATCAGCACAGAAAAGCGCCTCGATCCGACTGCTATTCGGGGTAGCGTCAGGGCGCTTAAAATACCGATGGCAACAGGGATAGTGGCCAGCACACTTGCCCTGCTCGCCTCTGCGCCAAAACTTTGCAGAATCTCGACCAACCAATTGCCGATGCCATGATTTATCGCGAAAACGGCGACGCTCATCAGCAAAATCAGGCGTACCGCGGGAATGCGAAGCATCTCAACGATATTGAACATTGTGATCTGATTCTTGATGGCGTCGGGAGTCTCAGGATTTTCTCTTGCTACCAAAAGCCAGAACAACCCAGCCACAAGGCTCACTCCACCCCATAACTGCAAGAGTGTACGCCAATCCCCCTCAAGCCAAGGCAAGATGAGCGGTTGGGTCAACAATAGGGCGGCGACGGCGCCAATCCCGGGACCTGTGATGTATATCCCCATTGCGAGACCCCGGCCCTTTCCCTCGAAGTGTTCGCTAACCACTTTCGGGGCTCCAGCCGAAATTAATGGACCCCCGCAACCGAAAAGAGCTACGGCGATGAGTAAGTGAATGTATTCCTCTACAAAGCCTCGGAAGATTCCAGAAAGTCCAATGATCAGCGCACCGATCGCAAATCCCCACCGGACACCGATTCGATCCAAAAGTATGCCGCAGGGAATCGCAGCAAAGATGTACACAAACTGCCACGCGCCCAGCACCGCACCCATCGCGCTGTGGCTCAAACCTAGATCGGATTCAACCTCACGGACGAGCGGCGCCAGGCTCGCCATACTAAGCCCAAAGGCCATATAACAAAACCATACTCCGGCCAGCATCCACCAGCGCCGCGTCCCCGGTTCAGTCGGAGTCAACGATACCCGCACCCGCGCCAAATTTCAGGGACCGATCCGATTCAGGAACGAGAAGGCGGTCCGCCAGGGATTGAAGCCCGTGAATACTGTCCGGATTTGCGCAAAGACCATCGGTCTCGCAGATGTGGTGGTATTTTTCTTCTTTGACACTATCAAGAAGTAGAACACCAGAAGCACTATCGGTCAGGTCCTTCGCCAACCCCAACTGGACATCCGCGATCGACCGCACGCTAATACTTTCGCGTATGCATTCTTTTTCCACACAACGTACCTCACCACCAGGGGTATTGGAAAGAACATAACTCTTTGTTTCGACGCGCAGGCTAAGACCGGTCTTGAGCCGGCGATGAGCAAGAACGAGTGCTGCCGCTAACAACAGTGAACTATCGACCTCGAAAAATCCAATCTCTTCATCCTGGTGCGGCCAACCCATCTGCAGCGCATCGCAGCCCACGGCGGCGAGATAAATCGCTGATAACCTGCTGCCCGTACCATTAGTGCCGTGAGCCAGCACAGTCAGATCAGGAAATTTATGCGCCGTCCGACCCTCATCCAGGGCAGTAAGTGCATTCAGCGCCTCGGCGTCTCCTGGAAATCCACAAACCTGAAGCCAACAAATCGGTGTCACCAGGTCTTCCGCAAGACCCAGGGGGAGACCTGCGCCACGGCCGGCCTTAAATAGGAGTTGCCTGAACTCCGCAGAGGACTGTCGCATCAGGCACTTTGCGGCGCAACGGAAAGCCACCAGTCGTCGGCCCAGGATTCTCCCAGTTCGTCCATCAACGGCGCGCCTTGAAACATGGTGATCCGGGTCCATAACGAAGATTTTGGATCAAACTTCGCTGCCCCAAAACAGGCGAGCTTAAAACGCAAGATGTCTAGGGGTGAGCAGTTACCAGAAATCAGGTTATCCTGAATCTCACCATACGGATGATCCTCCAGAGCCTGAGCACGACGTGCGAGATGACGGAACTCGGGATGCTGATGTAGGAATGTCATCAGGCTCTGCTGTGGATCTGACTCTGATAGCGTTCGGCGAAAAGCGCTCATGTCCCGCGCAATCGCTACCGGCATCTCTCTGTCCGCACCAGGCTCTTCAGCCCTGCGACCAAATCTCGGTTCGAGTTTGTTTTCAGATACATACCAAAAGTGAGCGTTCTCAGAGGCTAGCGAGAAGTCAAAACGATCTGTCCATCCATATTGTGCATTTAGCTGTTTGAGCGTCGCTCCCACGGTCTCCGTCATCCGAATATTTCGCGTTTCTTGGGCGTGGAACATAGCGTCAATTCCCTTCGTCACCTCCGGATAGATCTCCATCAGGAGCGCGCCCAACAGTTCCTGGGCGTCCAGACCGAGTGTTTCCTCGCCGAAGCGAAAGAGTACATCCCATAGCCGCGTGGCGCAGCGCTCCAAATCCACCTGTTCCAGCCAGGTTTTTAGCAGCCCGAGATCCCGAAGGAGTCGCCGGTTACGTTCCTGATAATCCTCATCCCCTGTTTGCCACTCACTTACGTGCTGGAGGGCGCGCGCAAGCAGGGCAAGCGCACGGTCAATCTCCTTCGGAGCAATATCGGCCATCGACCGAACGCGAGCAATCGCGGTTTCACGCGCAGCAAACCAATGATTCAAAAGCTCTGGGTGACTGACTACAAAAGGCGCCATGCCAAGACCCGTCGCGTTGCCAATCCCCAAAGATCGCTTCAAGGTTGGATCCAGCGCGACTGCCCGACCCGGACCTCGACGCGATGCGATGTGATCTAGCTGGTCGAAGGTGAATTGGCGAATGAGAAAAACCGCGAGCATCTCCGCCTGAAAGGAGTTCCGGGTCTCCTGCCGCGGAGCAATACGTGAGCGATCACTGATTCCGAACTTACCATTCCCATAGACCGCCGTAGTCCGCATTAGATAACCGACCTCGTTAAGCCGACAGGCTTCAGGCTGCTCCCCGCGACTGAGACAACTGCAGACATATTCAAAAAGCCGCAGGCTGCGATTGGCTCGAGAAATCACGAGATCGGTGGCCTCAAACCGACCCGCCTCCTGAAGCGGTACCTGGGATCGAAGGCGATCTATATCCTCAGAAGAGGGAATTCCATCAAAGAGTGCAAACGCTGCGTCCCAGGCAGAGGCGATAACGCGGTCCGTTCGATCTTCGTCCGCGAGCGGATTGGCAAACGCAATCAAGGAATAGGCTCGTTCTGGAAGGTAGGCGGTATACACCGCAGTACCAAAACCATCATCATCCAGATCTAAGAGCCCACACTCCAGATGCCAATCTTCAGCCGACATCCGGCGCAGCAGAATGCGCATAAAGCTGAGGCGCGTTGGAAACGCGGCGCCCATACGCTGTAGGTTACAAACACTTGCAGGTGGTCGAGGTGGCACCGGCGGGAGTAATGACCCCAACGCTAAATCTTCAGCTGAGTTCTGGAACTGGTTTGCTGCTGCTTGCACTTTTCCCACTACTCCCCCTCTGGTGTGGTCACACTAGTTGTAGTGCGCTAAGGACATCTCGACCTACTTCAAGAGCGAAATACTCTCGCCTTATCAGTTTCCCAGTCATCGAACTTCAGTCGACACGAAGGATTGTCCGAAAAAACGCAGCCAATTGTTTCCCATCACAGCGTCGACAGACTCATTATCGAAACCAACCTCTTTCAGCCCAACCGCGATGTTGGGGAAATCCCGATTATCCCTGAACCAAGACGGCTGCTCAGGAAAACCGGGCTTGTCTGCAGATCCTTCTCCAAAATCTCGTTCGTTCGTCCAGCGGCCATTGCGCATCCACTCCACCACACTATCGGGCTGGTCCTGGCAAAGATCTGAGCCAATACCAATGTGCTCAATTCCAAAACGCTCTACGGCCCTAGCCAACATTTCACAGAAGTTCTGGAGGGTACACTCACTGCCATCCCGCAGATGATGCGGATAGAGCGAAAACCCGATCATACCCCCGGATTCCGAAAGCGCCTGGATAACCGCATCCGATTTATTGCGCAAGGCCGGATGCCAAAATGACGGGTTCGCATGGGTAACTGCAATCGGCCGGGAAGAAGCCTCGATCGCCTCCAGGGTTGAACGTTCAGCGGAATGGCTCATATCCACCACCAGCCCAACACGGTTCATTTCCGCAATTACCTGCAGCCCCATCCGAGTAATCCCAGAATCATCTGCTTCGTAACAACCAGTCGCCAGTAGCGATTGATTGTTGTAGGAAAGTTGCATAAAACGCGCGCCCAGTTGATGGCAAATCTCAACAAGCCCGATGTCCGCTTCAATGGGAGAGCAATTTTGAAAACCGAAGAAAACGGCCGTCCGGTTGCTTCGCCGAGCCGCGAGTATATCCGCAGCGAAGCGTCCGGGCATAATCAGATCCGCATGATCTTGAAAGTACCGGTTCCAGTCAGCGAGATTCTCTGTAGTCTGCCGAAAGTCCTCGTGGTAACAGACGGTGACATGTACAGCGTCCAGACCGCCTTGCCGCATCTGTTCAAAGATCTTGCGGGACCAGTTGCAGTACTGCAGGCAGTCGATCCTGGCGTCTGTCAATACGGCTTCGGCTTCAGACATTTCATAACCAATCGGTTTCAAAGGGAAGGCTCGACATCCGTTCCACTCCAGTCTCGGTGATGATAACCTGCTCTTCCAGTTTGACGCCTTCACGACCGCCTTCAACCCCGATGAAGGATTCCACACAGATCACCATACCAGGGTGAATAAGACCTTCGTACCCTTTTGCTTCCAAGTCAACCTGGTGTTTGATGCTCGGATATTCATCAGCGAGTCCCACCCCATGCATAAGAGAAGGATATCGATTGGAAAGATATTTCGGCGGAATCCGCCAGCAATCGTTTGAGACATCGTGAAGCGTGCGTCCGGGCCGCAAGGCGCTAATGTTAGTTTCAATCTGCTCATAGGCAACCGCATATAACCTTCGTTGTTCATCGCTGGGTCGATCGCCACAAAGCCATGATCGCGAGATGTCCGAACAGTAGCCGTACGGCCCAATCAGATCCGTGTCAAAACTGACGAGATCACCATTCTCAATGGGCCGCATGGAGCATTCGCGAAACCAGGGATTAGTCCGTGGTCCAGAAGAAAGCAGACGAGTCTCTACCCATTCGCCGCCCATACGGATATTGGTTTCATGCATCCGGGCCCAGAGGGCGTTTTCGGTAATCCCCGGCGCTAGGGCTTCCTGCATGGAACGACACGCGGCTTCACAGGTATCCATCGATACCCGCATCAATGCAAGTTCGTCATGAGACTTTACCGACCGCGCACGCTCTGCAATCCCCTCTCCCTCCCGGAGGTTTAAGCCGACCTTCCGAAGCGCGTCACAGGGCATAAATGATAACCGGTCGATACCGAGACAACGGTCATCCCCGCCGTAGGCACGCATCAGATCCTCTATCTCGGCTGCAAACTTTTGAGCGCGGGTTTCGCCATGAGAGCCTGCGGAAAAAAAGTAAAACGATGGCATCACCCGGTATTCATCGACTCCGGGGAGATCTTTTGCAAGATGGGGATGATTAGCATAGTCGTAGAGGACTACTGGCCCCTCGAGCGCGACAAATACACAGCGAGTCTCGTAGTGCGAGCACCAGACCTGCATATTAGTAGCATCCGTCGCGTAGCGAGTGTTGATCTGATCAAAGAGGAGTAATCCCGAGACGTCCTCCGCCCTCATTTCCTGACGAAGACGCGCCAACCGATAAAGACGTACCCCGTCTAGATCGACCGGCGGCTCACTGAATTCCATCGCGCCGTGCTGACGCGCAATGTGTTGTCCGCTGCGGACTGATTCTATTGGCATGATTATCGAAGGCCACGTTGTTGGGCGCGCCACCTAGGAGCGTTTTGAACAACCTATATTACGTAATCCAGAGAACGCCGGCGCGGCCTAAATTTTTCAGCTAACGACAGTCACCAACTGCGAATCAATACCGGCACGTTCGTCATGGCCCGCTTGATGACGAAGGGAACCGTAGACACCGAGTTCCAGTACCGGCGACCAT
>DPVA01000178.1:11724-13567 GCA_003529705.1 Gammaproteobacteria bacterium
CGAGTTCCAGTACCGGCGACCATTGGAAGCGGTAGGTCAACTCCAGAAGGGTCTCCGAGCCGGCGGGCGCCATGCTTATCCTTTGCCGAGCGCGAAAGATGTGGCCGTTGGTTCCTAGCGCATAAGGAACATCGAGATCAGCAGAGCCTGCAGTTACCCGAAGCGGCTGCGACAATGTAAGACTCGCGGCATCCCCTGATGAGAGAAGGTCCTTTGCACCCAGGCCCACCAGCCACGCCTGGGATGAAAGGTCAGAAAAGTTATCAAGCAGTTTGCCCGGAGCCGAATCTACCTCTGTTAGCGCTCCGGTATAGGCTGCGAGAAGCGCAACACGGGGGGAGATACTCCGATATCCCGATAGGCGGACGAAACGCGACTCGGCCGCGTCAACACTCAATGCACCACCGGGAGCTCCTCCGAAAAGGCTGTCATCTTCCTGGAGAAGGCCTCCCTCAAGCGTTGCGCCAAAAGTATCGCTGACAAAGTGCACGGCCGAAGACCAGACTTCGTTGCGCTGGCCCATTGACTCACTATCATGGGTATCCGAAAACGCTAGATTCAATGTGGTCTTCGCTCCAAGCCGATAGCTGCTAAGACTGAAGAATCCCTCGTGAAGGTTTTCGGTGAGCAGGCTCCGCTGCCAAGCCGACCCTGCCGTCACACCGTTTCCTAGGCGCGGCAGCCAACTCACAGCCCCGTTGGGCTGTTCAGGCCGCATACTGTATCCCAACTGCTGGCGGTATGCTGAATCACCCGAGAGATCGAAATATAACTTGGGTGCCCCGGTTGAGTCCGATCCGCGGTAGGAAGAAAAACGAAAGCCGGCGCTACCAGTGAGCACTACCGGCTTACCCCACGCCGTCCAGCCTCTGGCGATCCGGTGGACATTACTTTGGGTATCGGCTCCGCTCACCATAGCGGAAAGATTGACACTGAAGTCGCGGCCATACCGATCCAGGACCAGTACTCGCGACAACTTGGGTTCACGCATCATAGCGCCAAAAATTGGCGTTCCAATTCTCAGCCGCCGCAGATACAAGTCATCATCGGGTGGGTCGCCAGGCGTCTGCTGCTCTCCGGTTTCGTCTGTCGTTGAACCGCTCGGGGGCGTCAGACCGCCGAGCGGATGGAATGCACGCACCGGATTGATCTGTCCCCACCCGTATTTTGCGTCCACACCCGGTGCCCCCATATCGGTCGAAGAGCGCTTGATAATTTCTGTCACCTGCTCTGCTTTGAGGTTGGGCCAGCGTTGCCGCAACTCAGCAGCCAACGCGCTCACCCTGGGTGTGGCGAATGACGTGCCCCAGTAGTCAGCGAACTCCGACGCACCCCACGCAACAACATAGTGTTGCGCATAGCCGCCTGCATGATTACTGAAGCTCAACATAGCGCCATCTGGCCCAAGGCCGCCCACAATAAGTGCTTTGCCGCCAAGTACCGGCGCATGAAGGGCATCCCCGTTGGGATTCGGCAGTCGATCATTCCCGGAACCCATCACCAGCACTTGATCGGCCCGCGCCGTGGCAAGGATCGCGTCGCCCGGTACGGTAGCAAGTGCTGCGTTGGAATGATTGATTACCCGGATCGCAGGATTGGCCGCCGCGGTACGCAGGGCCTGCGCCGCCGCAGCAGCGGATAACGATCGGCCTCCCGTTGACGTCTGCAGAGAAAGAATCCTACTTCCCGGAGACAGCGTTCGAATTATCTGCGCGACCGCCGTACCGTGTGTTCCCTGATATGCTAAATCCACAAGAGGATTTCCACCCACAAAACTCGCACCACCCGGCAGCAATGCGTCGGACGTGATCGGCCCAACTATTTCGACCCCGGTATCGAGAAC
>DPVA01000061.1 GCA_003529705.1 Gammaproteobacteria bacterium
AGCATCCGCGCAACGATGGCAGCACAAGCGACACCATTCCACGATCCCGACGCGTGATAGTCCGTGGTCGTGCTGTGTTGTGCTACCGCCATCCGAGCGGCCAGCTCGTAACCAATCACGATCAGATTCAGCAATGTCCGGCCGTCAAGCGCGGAGGGCATGGTATCGGCGACCCCCAGAATCGCCGGCAATACGGAGACGCCGATGTGGCCTTTTGCCGGCGGGTATCCATCATGGCCGTCAAGGCTGTCGATTGACATTGCGCCAGCCAAGGCCATGCCAACTGGACTGGCCGACCGACCATCGAACATAAGCCGCGCAGCAGGGCCGCTTCCCGCACCAAAGTGCCGGACCGCGTGATCACCGATAATCTGCGTGGCATCGGTTGCAAGCGCGCCTGCCGCAACGCCGAGCAGATCAAAAACACAGCTCTCGGCCATGGTTTGGACATCGGGTGGCAGGTCATCCCACTTTGTATCGAACAGAAAATCGAGAACGTTGGAAACTTTCATGGCCGGCATCCTCAGGCGGAATGGATAAAATATAATTGGCAGCGCCCAGAGTTGTGACTTTGGCTACCATTCGCATATTGCCGACACTCTATTCTTTACGAAGCATGGGTCTCAAGCGAGCAACTGGCGAAATGACAAGCCAGGTCAGACGAAACCCAAGCCAGAACAGCATAAAACGCTATAGCCCGGCTCATTTGGGTCGTGTTCCTTTGGTCATAAGCGGCGGTGGTGGTACGGTATCCATGTCTCGATGTACCATCGGCGAAAGTCCGCTAGTGCGACCGCCTTAGAGCTGTGGAGTGTCCGGCAGACATCGTTCATGTCATTGGTGGCTGGACCAGTTTTAGGGGAGCAGGTCAACCAGTGCCATCAGTGAGCGTAAGGCCCTTCTCAGAAGTAGGAAATATCACTATCACCGCCTCGGTGAGTTCTCTGGAACGCCTTTACCGGAGAAATACATCGCATTGAGGGAGGCCCGGGCATCAGAGAAGCCCTGGTCAACGGCAAGCCGGTACCACTTCATAGCCTCCAGATAGTCCTGTGGCACGCCAAAGGCTCTCTCGTACATGACGCCGAGGTTGTGCTGGGCATGGGCATCGCCCTGCTCAGCGTATGGCAACCACTCCACGAACGCCGCTTCGTAGTCTCCACGTTCATAGGCGGCCTGACCGTCGTCGAAGTCACCCCATGCCGGGGCCGTAAGCAGCAACAGTGTGGCAAATGTATGCAACTGACGTTTCATGACTTTTCCAGCGTCTAGAGGTAGCATCTTAGATGAATCGATCGTTTGACTCAGGTTCGAAGCACCTTGACGTTAGAGCAGGCTGAACAGTTGTTCGAACATGCTTTTTGCTTTACCGGGTTGGCGGATTTCCTGAGCAGCGGTGACGTTAGTTGGGTCGGTGCCCACCACGATGAGGCCTACCATGCCCATCCCGTAATGGGGCCGGCACTTGTATCCATATACTCCTTCAGCTTCGAAAGTGATCTCCACCTCCTCGTTAATATTGGCTTGCCATGTGATCCCGCCAGTCGGTGTCATACCATCGATGCTTTCACTGTTGTGACCGTTATCAGCTGCCACGAATTTGACCGTGTCTCCAGGAGAAATCCGGAGCAGGGCAGGCTCGAAGACCATGACACCAGACTCGCCACGATTGAGCATTAGTACTTCATGCATTTCGGCATGGGCAGGCTCAAGCGCCGCCATGAAAAATACAAAAGCCAAAGCTGTACTTCTTGTCAGAGCAATCATCGTATTTCCCTGTCTTTCAGCCTTTCACGTATTTCGCCTTACGAAGGCCAAGTTTGTTCACGCCGGAAAGCGCCGCTAAAGAGGCTAAGTCATGCTGAATTAACGAAATGCCGTATTCCATAACTGGTTCTAGAGAATTAATATCTGGTTTCGGAGGATTGTCGTTTGCTGACGCATTTTTTCTCTTATTTGCTACATGTAGGTGATACGCTGCACTGTATTTGGCAGATCACCTAACCCCATTTTGGCTTGCCTGAGTTAATTCGCGCTTATCGCTGTGGTCGCGATGGTGCTCGCAAGCATTAGCCTAACGGGCGCTGACGAATTCACCCTGAATTTTGTGTGTGGTGGTAGTGACATGAGCTCCTGCTTGCCCCCAGTTCGGAGCAGGGCTGGTCGGCTAATGGCTGCCATTCACGGAACGCAGTCTCCTAGTCACCATTCCCGTAGGCGAGCAACCCATCCCAAAAGTCCGCCCATGCCGGGGCTGCCAGAAGCAAGACTGTAGCAAACGCAAACAAACGTCTCATTATGCCGCTTCCAGATAGCTGGAAGCGGCTTAGTCACAGCAGTGGCTTAGCTGCAATGACCACCCACCTCAGTCACCACACCACCGCTCACTGCCGGCTCTTGCAGTCCACCCAGCATCTCCTGCAGAGATGAAAAATCGCCTCCGTGATAGTAGGACCTCAGCGCATGCCATAGCCGCATCCTGCCACCACCGTTTCACCGGTGATACTCCGACTTGCATCGCTGGCCAGAAACGAAACCACCTCTGCAATATCTTCAGGTTCCGCGACTCGATCCAGCACGGTATTTGCCCGCTCCCTTTCGAGGAAGTCGGCCCGCTTGGCGCGCTCGGTTGCGACCGGCCCAGGAGCAACCCCATTCACCCGGATGCCGTCGGGGCCATAAGCAGCGGCAAAACTGCGGGTCAAGCTGTTCACACCCGCTTTGGAAGCCGAATAATGCACCATCCCCGGTTTGGGCAGGTGGGCATCGACCGAAGAGATATTGATTATTCCACCGTTGCCCTGTTTACGCATAGATGGCACGGCTGATTTCATCATGTTGAAGGTGGAGACCAGGTTGGCCTCAAACATCGCCTGCCAGATCTCATCGTTGAGATCCTCAACAGGCGCACCCGTGTAGTCACCTGCGACGTTCACAAGAATGTCAAGGCGGCAGAATCGCTCGAGAGTGCAAGCCACAAGATCGTTGCACGCCTGGCTATCAGCGAGTTCCGCTTCGAGATCCAGAACGGAACCCCCGACCGCTTTTGCTGACACGTCAAGACCCGTTCCCGAGCGGTCCGTCATGGTAATGCGTGCGCCACGCTGCGCCAGCATGACCGCGACTGCGCGCCCTAGGCCACCGGCCGCGCCGGTCACCAGAGCAACCTTGTTCTCAAAAATTCCGCCCATTCAACACCTCCATATAGCTGGCAGAAGCATAGTTGCAGCAGCAGCTCAGCGGCAATGGGCAGGCAGTCTGCTAAGCGGCGGCACCATCGTAGGGATCAGGCTAAACAACGGCTCGCGCTTGGACCTGCCTTCGAGGACTACGGCCTGATAGTCCCGCGAGAGGATGGAAGCCCTTGGAAACCCAATTCACTCTCAACAGCGTTTTCTGCCCTGATTCGGAGATCGGACATGGAGCATTTCCGCTTCCATGATCTCCGTCACACTCATGCCACTTAGCTACTTCGCCAAGGAGTTCATCCTAAGATTGTCAGTGAGCGGCTGGGGCATTCAAACATCGGTATCACCCTCGATACCTACTCACACGTTCTGCCCGGTATGCAGGAAGACGCTATTGCTGCCTTCAACGCTGATTTCGTCAGCAATCTCAGCTTCAAACAGTGAAATACGGGCGTTGCCTATGGCAAAGGAATCGATGATACGCAGTGCCCGAGCCCAAAGCCGGAACAATAGGTTTGCAGAATGTTTGCAAATCATGCTGGGCGCTGCGCTTTCAAACTCTTGTTCAAAAGCGAAGAGCGCATAACACACTGATATAACAAAGAAAATGGCGGACGGGGAGGGATTCGA
>DPVA01000072.1:0-7216 GCA_003529705.1 Gammaproteobacteria bacterium
TGGGGCATGCTCTACGATGCGTCCGAGGTACATGATGGCTACGTGATCCGAGAGGTGACGTACCACGCTCAAGTCATGGCTGATAAAGAGGTACGTCAGGTCTAGCTCTTCACGAAGATCCATGAACAGGTTGAGTATCTGGGCCTGTATTGAGACATCCAGCGATGCGACGGCCTCATCACAGACGATAAATTCGGGTCCAACCGCCAGGGCCCGTGCAATACCGATACGCTGTCTTTGTCCCCCCGAAAACTGGTGGGGGTAACGGTGTTTGAAATTGGGGTCCAGCCCCACCCGTTCCATCACTTCGTTGAGTTTCGTATCGATCTCCGACGATGCCCATAAACCGTGGATTCGAGGCGCCTCCGCAATGATCTGACCGACTTTCTGCCTGGGGTTCAGTGAACTGAAAGGGTCCTGGAAGATCATCTGAACCGCAAGGGTATAGTCAACTTTGTCAGACGGCTGGAGATCGGACACTACCCGGCCGCCGTATGACACCGTCCCCTGGCTTGGCGGGTAGATCCCTGAAACGATGCGTCCAAGCGTTGATTTGCCGCAGCCTGATTCCCCGACGAGCCCGAGTACTGAACCTGAATGAACCGAAAGACTGACATTTTCTACAGCATGAACAGTTTCTTCGCTCACACTGAGACCCATCCTGCGGGCGATCTTAGCGGTTACATCCAGTTTCTTGGTGAACTGTTTGGAAACGTCGCGAAGCTCGACTAATGGACTATTCATTTTTCAGTTCACCAAGGGGTAGTGACACCGAATCTGTCGATCATCCGTTGCCTGGACCAGCGCAGGTTCATCGGCACACTTCTGCTTCGCGTATACACAGCGCTCCATGAAACGGCAACCCGGATCCGGGTTGATCATGGTGGGCATTACACCGGGTATCTGGGCCAGGCGTTGACCCGTCGAGTTACGGTTGGGTACGGACTGGATCAGCCCTTTCGTATAGGGGTGCGTTGGACGATCGAGCACATCATCGATCGGACCCTGCTCGACTAAGGTACCGGCATACATGACACAAATCCGGTCGGCAAGCGCGGATATCACCGATAAATCATGTGTGATCCAGATGATGGATACGCTGTGTTTTTGCCTAAGTTTCTGCATTTCATAGAGGATCTGGGCCTGAATCGTGACATCGAGTGCAGTTGTCGGTTCGTCGGCAATAATGATATCTGGTGCATGAAGCATGGAGATCGCGATCACAACTCGCTGCCGCATCCCTCCCGAGAACTGATGGGGATAGGCGCGAAGCCTTTCGTCCGGTGAAGAAATCCCCACCATGCCCAGCGCGTCCCGTGCCCGCTGACGGGCAGACTCTCGGCTGACGGCTTCGTGGGCAAGAATGGCTTCGATCATTTGCGTATCAATTCGCAGCAGGGGGTTCAGCGTCATCATCGGATCCTGAAAAATCATTGCGATCTCACGGCCACGAAGTCGCTTGTACCGTTTGTCACCGGCGTTGATCAGGTCTTCACCTTTGAACTGAATTTGCCCTCCGTGTATTTTGCCGGGCTCATCGATCAACCCCATAATGGAGAACCCAGTGACGGATTTCCCCGATCCGGATTCCCCGACGAGGCCAAGAATTTCACCTTTCTGTAAATCGAAACTGACATCGTCGACAGCTCTGACCTCACCTGCCTGGGTCTGGAAACGGGTGTCCAGGTTTCGCACGGAAAGTACCTGGCTATCCGTCATCGGCGCAGCCTCGGATTAAGAATGTCACGCAACCGATCCCCGACAAGATTAATGGCAAAGACCGTTATCAGCAGTGCTATGCCGGGCAGAATGCTGATCCATGGATACCCTGACAGAAGATAATCAAAACCGTTTGCAATCAACAGACCGAGTGATGGCTTGGTAATTGGCAGGCCCAGCCCGAGGAAGCTGAGCGTAGCTTCTAGGGATATTGCCCCGGCGACCTCAAGCGTTGCGATAACAATCAACGAGGGCAAGCAGTTCGGCAGTATATGGGCCAGTATCACACGGGGGGCACTCAGGCCAAGGCACTGTGCCGATTCCACGTATTCTTTACGACGCTCAGTAAGCGCAACGCCCCGCGCTGTTCGCGCATACAACGCCCATTGGACAATCACGAGGGCGAGCATCACATTGAAAACGCCTTTACCCAGGATAGCCAGAAGAATCAGCGCGATTAGGATGGTTGGAAAGCTGAGTTGGAGGTCCACCAGTCTCATAATGAGGGTATCGGTCCGACCGCCATAGTAAGCCGCACACAGCCCGAGAATCGTGCCAATAGTCAGTGCGATTACGACACTTGAAAGCGCAACACTCAAACTGATCCTAAGCCCATAGAAGATTCCGCTGAGCATGTCCCGTCCCTGGTCATCCGTGCCAAGCCAGTAGGTAATCAGTTTCTTCTGAGGACCCCCCGTCATTGCCACCCGAAACTGGCCGACATCGGCGGATGTTTTGGGTAAGATAAGAATCAGTTCCCGGGCATCATCTGGAGATACTCTCCAGATATTTCTGAATTTGTCCTTTTTACCCACCGACAATGTACTGCCCCTCGGCAATCTTTCAAGGTTGACCGTTTTCAGCGGATCCAGATTGCCGTTGGGGGTCGGAGTAACTCTGACTATCCAATGATAAGAGCTGTCCGCGTGGGGTTCGAGAACAATCGTAGCGGCATCAGGTGATGTATCACTACTTCGGCCCGTAGGTGTGACAGATGCTTTCGGTACACTGGAATCCTTCAGCCCTGCAAGTGATACCTTCAGACTAAGTGTTGCCAACTTGGAGAGTTTGGGGGAGCCGGGCTTAAGTCGTCCATCCTTGATGTCAATTACCCGCAGGTCGTAAGGATCCTGCGGGGAAATCAAAGGAGCGGTAATCGCAATGATGACTATCGTCAGTAGTACGCAAAGCGCGGCTACAGCGACCGGACTTTTGAAAAACTGCTGCCGGACATCCCGGAACGGAGAAATGGTTTCCGTACCCGACGCCATGCTCCCCACTTCGGATTTGTTTTGGGCGCTCATGATCAGGAGGAATGTTTATCGCTGTCCAAACGGATTCTGGGATCAATCACTGAGTACAGCAGGTCAACGATCAGGTTGATTGTTATGAACAGAAGCACCACGATTACCAGATAGGCAAGAATAACCGGCCGGTCGAGAATATAGACAGAATCAATGATAAGTTTGCCCATACCCGGCCAGGAGAATATGGTTTCAGTTACTACTGAATAAGCGATCAGGTTACCGAACTGGAGACCAACGACCGTGATCAGGATCACCAACGTATTCTTGAAAATATGAACATAGACGATACGCTTTCGGCGAAGACCCTTGGCCCGTGCAAACTTCACGTAATCCAGAAGGGCGATCTCACGCACGTTAGCCCGAATGAGCCGAATAATCAGCGTGCATTGCGCGAGCGCTAGGTTGATAGCCGGCGTGATGATGTGTGACCAACCGTCAGCCGTCCACAGACTTGTCGTAATACCCATCACAGTCTTGATTTCGCCGCGCCCGCCGGAGGGAAGCCAGGCTAAGCTAACGGCAAGCACGAAGATCAGCATGATGCCCTGCCAGAAATTTGGAATGCTGACGCCGACGATAGAAGCCCCCATGATGGTCTTGGATGCGGTCCTCTCCGGATGAAGGCCGGCATACATGCCGAGTGGAATTCCGACAATCAGGGCCATCAGCATAGCCACGGTCACCAGTTCTATTGTGGCTGGCATCCGTTGAAGAACTAGCTTAAGCGCAGGTTCGCTGAATGCGAACGATCGTCCGAGGTCACCCTGGACAAGTTTGGAGAGGTAGATGAGAAACTGTTCCCAAAGCGGCTTATCAAGACCCAGAATCTTCACCATCCGTTCGAACTGATCCTGATCCGCTTCCGTTGAAACGAGGATATCGACCGGGTTGCCGATTACATAGATACCGACGAAGACCAGAGCAGTAACAACGAAGATCACACCTATGCTCTGCAAGAGCCGTCTAAGGATATACAGGGTCATGAGCTAGTAGACACTGTACAACGTGGTCGAAACTGACAAAGAATGAGCCTGGGCAATGCGGCGCACTGCCCAGGCCAGGAGTTATGGCAATGATTTACTTTTTATTCACATACTCAGCAAGGGTTGATTCATCAGCCCGAGGCGTGAATTCCAATCCCGTTCGAGAAGCCCAACAGGCCACCTGATAATGAGTCGGAATGATTGGAACATCTGCCATAGCGACCGCGACAGATTCCTTAAGCAACCGGTCATATTTCTCCATGTCGACAGTACCCAGAGCGCCCTCAATCAACCGATTGAATTCGGGATTCTCCCAACGCCCATAGTTGTTTCTGACACCCTTTCGCAGAGCAGGCCCTATGACAGAAGACGCCTCTCCAGTCATCGCAGCCCAGCCAATGAGAGCCATAGTCATCTCATGTTTCCTAAGCTTCCCGTAGTATCCTGAAACAGGCTGGGTCACCACCTCGACATCCACACCTATTCGACTCAGCATCTGACCGATGGCCTGCGCTTGTTTGTCGTCATTGATATATCGGTCGTTGGTGGCATGAATCGTCAACTTGAACCCATCTCCGTACCCCGCCTCTGCCATCAGCGCTTTGGCCTTCCCGATATCGTGCTCAGGCATAGGGATATTTGGGTTATGTCCGCCAAACCCTTCGCCTGTGATCTGGTTTGCCGGCACGGCAAGACCTGTCATGACTTCGTCAACAATGGCGTCACGGTCGATCGCGATGTTAAAAGCCTGTCTTACCCGCAGGTCACGCAGGGGATTCTTGATCTTGCTACCGTCTTTAGCTGTGATGTGATCAGCATACTCTCGTGAGACGTCGAGCGACCAGTACATTATTCGCGCGGTTTGATCACAACTGACGTTGATATCTGAATTCTCATCCAGATTAGCTACATCGGTCGTTGGCACTGAGGCGATCATATCCACATCGCCACTCAGTAATGCTGCCACACGAGCAGGGCCACTGGTAATCCACCGAATGGTGACGTTATCCCACTTTGGCGTGCCGCCCCAGTAGTCCTTGTTCGCTGTATAGGTGATGTGATCACCGGCAACAAATTCGACAAATTTATAGGGCCCGGTGCCGTAAAGCATTTTCCCATTGTTAAATTCACTGGGATCCGTTTCCAAACCAACCGTGTGGCTGACGATAGGCACAGCAGACAAAGATCTTGGCAAGAGCGGATACGGTGTTTTTGTGTGAATGTGGACCGTGTGATCATCAACGACGACGACTTTCGCTATCTTCTTTGTTCGACGCTTATATGTCGATGGCGAATTGGGGACGTTTGGCACAAGTTCATAACTAAAGGCGACGTCTTTAGCTGTGAATGGGGTGTCGTTATGGAATTTAACTCCTTTGCGGAGTTTGAACTCCCAGATCAGGGGATCATCAGTCGGACTCCATGATTCCGCCAGACCGGGTGTTGGCCCGAATTTTTCATCCGGTTCTATCAATGAATTAAACACATGTTTGGCCAGTTCATGATTCGAGTTAAGCGCTTGAGCTAAGGGGTGGAGTGATCGCGGCTCTGTTGCGACTGCTATCGTCAGGTCTGCCGCCCATATTGGGCTCGACAAGGTGCCGAATAGCGCGACACCAACCAGGGTTTGTTTAAAACGGTTCATCCAAAATTCTCCTATCAGTTATGCAAAGAAAAATATGACTGCTTTCTCCAAAACACATACCAGACACTAACTTGTGGGAAACCGCTCTAGTGCGATCCCAATGACCTCTTTGCCTCTTTTCCAGACCAGGGATTTCCATTCATCCTCATCCGGGTACGAAGCATCTTTCACTTCTTGTTTGATCTTTCTACCAAGATCACTATCCAACTCTCCATGTAGATGGAGCCACGAATTGGCAAGCATCACTTTGCGCATAGTCTCTCTTTCACGCGTTCCATACTCGAGCCCGACAGCCGCCCATTCCAGGGAGCCGACTAACGGCCGGAATCCCGCAAGAATACTGCCTTTAGAGCCGGCATAAAGGGATGCGCCGGCAGTGGTGCTGTGAACCTCGTCGCCATACCAGTTATAGAAAAAATCATAGACCGCTTCACCCGGCTTGCTGGGTGTCATCAATTCACCGTATCCATAAGGCCCGAGACCAGTATGAATATCGATCATCGCAGCACGTTTACTTTTTTTTAGGTAATCACTGCAGATCAACCCTAGCGTTTTGTTGGACCAGGTGGCTGAAGCCCCGCCATAGTGAATGCTGTCCGCATGCTTGTGCTGGCCCTTGTGCATCGCTTTGCGTACCGGTACCTCGCCATACTTTTCGTTGAGAGACTGAATAGCTGTAAGGTAGTTCTGGTAGGCGGTATCGTTCCATTCGACAGGAATTAGGTGATCGACAATTTCCTCGAATAAATCATTCTCGGGGTAGTTCTTGTTTTCGTGGTCGACGAAATTCCTGTTGAGGTCTACGTTGTCTTCATTTTCCCGACGAAGCCAAGCAAAACCATAGGGATTGATCGCGTGTACCAGTAAAAGAGCCACATCTCCACTGGGTTTAGGCGCATCCGGATCCAGGAGCAGCCCGATCTGGATTGCCGACCCGGCGAACCCTTCGACACCATGCGTTGAAGAGGTTACAACAACTACATTCGGTGCATTGTCCGGCCCTATCCAGGTGGTATCCGTGAACAGCGATTCACCGGCCGGCCCACGTTCCGGGTTCTCATAACTCCTGACGGCCGCTTTAACATCTAGACAGGCGGACAGAAATTTAGCGCGAGCATCAGAGTATGTAGCAGAGAAATAACTGCTCATCCCGTAACCTCCGTATCCTTTTTATATATTTTCTCCTTATGGTACACCTATAACCCCTGTAAGATATAGATGCTATTCATATATTTTCTCGTTATGGTACGCCTATAACCCCTGAAAGATATAAATGCCATGGGCGCTCGTAAAGATATCTTCGCCCCAGGTGTTCAGAAGCCTCTCTATAGACGGATATTGGAGCAGTCTTGAAACGCCTACTGAACTCCATGCGGGTGATCCTTAAACCACAGGGTCATGTGTTCCAGGGGTGGTGGATTGTTGGCGCGGGTGGTCTCGTTCAGTTCATTAGTGCAATTCTTTTCTTCCAGGCATTTGGCACCTATATTCTGCTTATTGAGGCCGAGTTTGGCTGGAGCAAAGCACTGTTGGCCGGTGCCTTTGCACTGGCTCGGGTTGAG
>DPVA01000072.1:7539-7696 GCA_003529705.1 Gammaproteobacteria bacterium
GAGCGGCTTGTTGGGTCCGGTACAGGGTTGGATGGTCGACCGCTACGGACCCAGAGCGGTCATTCGGTGGGGGCTCGTGATCTTCGGTCTTGCCCTGATCGGCTTCAGCCGAATGGACTCGATCATCGAGTTCTATATCTATTTCTTTTTCATCGCG
>DPVA01000161.1:0-7193 GCA_003529705.1 Gammaproteobacteria bacterium
ATCTCTCAGGAGGTGGCCGCCACCACAACCAACATCCAGTACCTGCTGTCCAACCGTAACGTTTAGGGCTTCAAAGGTTGCCTTGCGCCGGCCAACACCCTCCTGGGTCTGCGCCATCCTGCGCTGGGCGGCGCCAATTTCACTGCTGAATTCCATGATTCTCTCCAATGCAATTTCACGTCGACTTACTGATGGTATAAGAGCCGATAAATTTAGAGCATTATTGTCCTACATTTCGCCTCCAGTCTGCCATGGCGCAAAGCGCATGGCGTCGGATGGCATTAACTTATAAGGAGTATGTTATGGGGGGTGTTACAAATCGGGTTGCCCTGGTGACGGGTGCAGGCAGTCCTAACGGCATTGGTTTTGCTACCGCAAAAATTCTGAAGGATGCAGGTGCCCGGATCGCTATTACATCAACCACCGACCGTATCCAAGAGCGTTGCGATGAATTGGGTGGCACCAAGAATGGGGTTTTTGCATGTCCTGCGGATCTTACCGAGGCGAAGGCCGTTGTGGAATTATGTGCACAGGTTGAAGAGGCATTGGGTCCCATTGAGCTTTTGGTCAACAACGCAGGCATGGTGCAAACAGGCCGGGATGAGCCTAGCGCGCCGCTTCATGAAGTGACCGATGAGAAATGGCGGTACAGCATCGATATGAGTCTCACCAGCGCATTTATGATGACGCGCGCGGTGCTGCCGTCGATGATGGAGCAGGAATACGGCCGCATTGTCCATATCTCTTCGGTTACCGGTACCCTCGTCGGTATCTCGGGCAGTACGGTTTATGGCGTCGCTAAAGCGGGGATGCTCGGAATGACCCGTTCGTTAGCGATCGAGGCGGGGTCAAGAAACGTTACTGTCAATTGCGTGGGTCCTGGCTGGATTCATACTGGATCGAGCGGAGAGGACGAGGTGACTGCCGGTAAATTTACCCCGGTGGGACGATCTGGCACCCCTGAGGAAGTAGGTCACGTTGCAGTATTTCTTGCTAGCGAGGAAGCGAGTTACGTGACGGGACAATTGATAGTAGTCGATGGCGGAAACACCATCCAGGAATACAAGGTCGCGCTTCCTTAAATATCCTTCTGTTTACCCTGTTGTGTTTGATCAGTGAGAGTGTATCTTTAAGTTGATGCCCTTTGGGGCGCCCACCTTATTGACGCTCTTGTTCTTTCAGAAATACAAGTTACCTATCCCGAGTTTTTTAGCCAGGCTGTTCTATCTAAGCCGCGACAAACCCCAATACAAAGCTCACCATTTGAGAAGAAAGTGAATAATCAAAGGCGGAACACCACTTTTTAACTATGAGCTAAGCGGGGTAGTCGTGACCTATTATGAGGCTGGATCATTGAGTGATATCTATCATCACCAGCAATGGAAAGACTTCCTGATCGTCAAGGACCTGTATGTATTTTGGGGTGTTCCGCGAATTACATTATGGCAGTGGATGCGTGTTTTTTGAGATGCCCGATCGGAAGATCAGTGAGACGTTTAGAAACCATTAATTATCGAAATATCATCTCTTGACGGATGACATGGATTTGCACCGCAGAATTATTCGGGCCGTCCCCAGAGATGAAATCAGGATCAACGGGGTTTGGAAAAATATTTGAATGCAGTGAAAGGATTTGATCACAGTACCAGTTTTTCGAGGACAGATACCGGAGACGGTGCATTCGCGACTATTTATGTGACCGATTTCGTAATCGTGAAAGAGGCCAATTGAACTTGGAGGATGATCTACCGGCTATCAGGTGTTGTACCGCTAGTGGCGATGCTGGGTTTTATCTTGCCAATGTGCATTTGCCCCGCCAAGAGGCTCTATCTGCAATAGCGTCCCCAAAAGCACAGTAAAAGGATGAACCCTACCTAAACAAAACCCCGGACCTGTGTCCGGGGTTTTGCCGATAACGTGATTGAATCAGTCGAGGTAACTACGCAACTTTTCCGAGCGCGTGGGATGTCGCATTTTTCGCAGGGCCTTGGCCTCGATCTGTCGTATGCGCTCTCGGGTGACATCAAACTGCTTTCCAACCTCTTCCAGAGTATGGTCGGTATTGAGTCCGATGCCGAAGCGCATGCGGATAACCTTGGATTCGCGCTCGGTGAGGCTGTTGAGAATAGACTCCGTAGCACCGGTCAGGCCTGAAGTCAGGGCTGCATCTTCCGGGGCCAGAATATTTTTATCCTCAATAAAGTCGCCAAGATGAGAATCTTCATCATCACCGATCGGCGTTTCCATGGAAATTGGCTCCTTGGCAATCTTTAATACCTTGAGAATCTTATTTTCCGGCATATCCATGCGCTCGGCGAGTTCTTCAGGAAGCGCCTCGCGGCCTTTCTCCTGCAGGATCTGCCGGGATACGCGGTTGAGTTTATTGATGGTTTCGATCATGTGTACCGGGATCCGGATGGTCCGTGCCTGATCAGCAATCGACCGGGTAATGGCTTGGCGAATCCACCAGGTGGCGTAGGTTGAAAACTTGTAACCGCGTCGGTATTCAAATTTGTCGACTGCTTTCATCAACCCGATATTGCCTTCCTGAATCAAGTCCAGGAACTGCAGTCCGCGATTGGTATACTTTTTGGCGATTGAGATCACGAGGCGCAGGTTTGCCTCGATCATCTCCTTCTTAGCCCGGCGGGCCTTGGCTTCGCCGATATTCATCCTCTTGCTGACATCCTTGATCTGGTGGATGCGCAGTCCAGCGATATTTTCGAGATTTTCGAGCTTGTCACGAAGGCTTTCGAGCTCTTCCGCGTGCGCTTTCAGGATATCTTTGTTGCCTTCTTTCCCGCGCATCATGCTCCGAATCCAGAACAGCTCGGATTCGCGGCCCACGAATTTAGAGATAAATGTTTTCCGGGTGACTCGGGCTTTTTGGACACATATTTTGATGATGCCTTTTTCAAGTCTACGAACTTCGTCGACAATCTCGCGCATAACCTGAGAGAGATAATCAATCTGCCGAGGAACGAGGCGGATTTCCATCAGCTCGTCTGACAGTCTAGCTTGGTGCTTCTCCATCTGCGGAGCGCCGATACCATATCGACCTCGGCAGCGTTCCAGACTTTTGAAACCCTTGCGGATGCTATCGAACCGTTCCGTAGCCTCAGCCGGGTCTGGCCCCTGCGGACCCGCATTTGCGCTCTCATCATCAGTATCCCCGGAATTTGGTATGACTGGAACGGGAATCTCGGGTTCAATCGCGTTAGGATCAATAAAACCGACTAGCAGTTCGGTCAGTTTCATTTTGCCTTCTTCTACATTGTCAGCAAGGCGTACGAGCTCTGAAATGATGACGGGCGCAGAAGCAATTGCGCTTACGCTCTGGCGGATTCCGTCTTCAATCCGTTTAGCGAGGCGAATCTCGTCTTGGCGGGTAAGCAATTCGACTGTTCCCATTTCACGCATGTACATACGAACGGGGTCGGTGGTTCGGCCAAATTCACTTTCGACCGCTGTGGTGAGCACGGCCTCTGCCTCTTCAACAACTTCCTCGTCGTCGCTGTTGGCAGTTTTCAGGAGCAGCGTATCAGCGTCGGGCGCTGCATCGTAGACCTCGATACCAAGATCATTGATCATGTTGACCACGGTCTCTATTTGGTCCGTGTCGTTCATGTCTTCCGGGAGGTGGTCGTTAATCTCCCGGTAGGTCAGGAAGCCTTGCTCCTTTCCTTTGATGATCAGTCGTTTGAGTTCGGATTGCTGGCTCTGGGTATCGACGGACACGGGCCCCCCTGGGAATCGAAAGATACGGGTAAAAACCGATCAATTATATCATGCAACGAATTACCGAGCCCCTATTTACCGTGATCCTCACGCCGTTGCCTGAGCGATTGGCGGTCCAGATAAAGCGCTGCGAGACGCTCTTTACTCGCCTGATCCAGCTCTTCCTGGCCGGCACGAGCCACTAGCTTGTTGATAGTTTTGCCAAGCGCCTGTTCCTGAAGCGTGAGCAACGTTTCGGAAAAAAATGGAGCAAAATCCTTGTCGTCTAGTAGATGGTCCTTACCCGCCAGTTTTTCAAGGGTGGTCGACTCTTCGGTATCGCGAAATCTTTCAAGAAGTGACCCGGTCGTCAGACTGGCCTCCTCAGTTGCAATGCGATGCACCCTCGTCAGAAGACTAAGGCCCGGCTCATCGGAATTTTCATCGAGATTTTCAGGAAGTGTGTATTTCGCTGCAAGAGCGGGCTGCTGAAGTAAAAGGCTGATGGCGGTTGCCATCGGGCTCAACCGTTGTGTTGGCACCTGTCGGCGCGAAAGAGCCCGATGTCGTTTGGGTACCCGGGATTCCTCAGTCGATTGCACACCCGTTTCTTCTCGGAGGCGCTGGTGCATCAACTCTCGAAGCGGTCCCTCGGGAATCTTGGCAAGAAGCGGTTTGGCGAGTTCTACGAGCCGTGCCCGCCCATCAAGCCGGTCCATATCCGTTTCGGCTGAGAGTTTTTCGAATAGAAAGTCCGGCAATGAGGTGGCCTTAGTCGCGAGCGCTGAAAATGACGCCCCGCCTTCGCGCCGGACCAGGGAATCCGGGTCATCACCATCCGGCAGGAAAAGAAAACTGATTTGCCGGCCGCCGGCGAGTTCAGGCAGGGCTGTTTCAAGCGCTCGCCATGCGGCAGTTCTACCCGCCCGATCGCCGTCAAAGCAGAAAATGATTGAGGGCGCGAGGCGAAACAGTCTTTCGAGGTGCCGTGGGGTAGTTGCTGTACCCAGTGTCGCAACGGCATGCTCGATGCCGTGCTGTGCCAGCGCTACTACATCCATATAACCCTCAACTACGATTGAATGACCCTGCTGCGCGATGTTTGAGCGGGCGCGGTGCAGGTTGTAGAGCTCCGAGCGTTTCTGGAAGACCGGTGTCTCCGGAGAGTTTAGGTATTTAGGTTCGCCATCGCCGAGTATGCGCCCGCCAAAGGCAACTACGCGGCCCTTGTAGTCATGAATCGGGAAGATGACCCGGGAGCGGAAGCGATCGTACACGCGGTTGTTGTCGTCACGTGCGACCAGGCCCGCCTTCGTCATGAGATCAAGTGTTTTGTTTTCACCCCGGGCGGTCTGCGACAGCTTGGCGCCAGGCGGCGCAAGGCCGAGCTCAAAAAGGGCGGCAATTTCACCGGAAAGCCCTCTTTCCTTGAGGTAGCGAGCAGCTTCGGCGGACATTTCGTGATGGCGCAACTGGTCCTTGAAGAAACGGTTGGCATCGGCAAGGGTATCGAGCAGAGCGGGCGTCAGCGTATCCTCGGCCCGGGCGGGGCCTGTGTCGGGTATTTCAAGGCCGGTACTTTGGGCGAGCTCCTCGATGGCTTCCCTGAAACTCAGATGCTCAAATTCCATCAGGAAACTGATGGCGCTGCCATTCGCACCACAGCCGAAACAGTGATAGAACTGTTTTGTCTGGCTAACGGTAAATGAAGGTGTTTTTTCGTTGTGGAATGGGCAGCAAGCCTTAAAATCCCGGCCAGCCTTGGTCAAAGGAAGCCGCGCATCGATCAGATCGACGATGTCGGCACGGGCAAGCAGTTCGTCGATAAACTCCCTGGGAATTCTGCCACTCATGGTCTATCACACCGGTTTGATCACTGAGATATTAGCATCCAAATCATGATGAACCTGACCCAATCGAGCCGATTCGCTGTTGCGGGCTGGCTCGGCATTTGTTGTGTCCTGGTCTTTTGTATGGTGATCCTCGGCGGGGTCACCCGACTTACCGATTCTGGGCTGTCAATGGTTCGCTGGGAACCCATCTCTGGAATCTTACCGCCGCTCAACCAGATGGTTTGGCAAGCAGAATTTGAACATTACCGTCAGTTTCCAGAGTACCAGAAGATCAACGCCGGGATGTCTCTTCAGGAGTTTAAGAGAATCTTCTATTTTGAATATGCACATCGAATGCTCGGCCGTATCATCGGTCTTGTTTTCGCGATAGGGTTTGTCTGGCTTTGGATTCGAAAGCATTTGTCTCGCCCGCTAGTGCCCCACCTTGTTGCAATGTTTTTCCTGGGTGGTGCACAGGGGCTTTTAGGCTGGTACATGGTAAAGAGTGGCCTCGTGGATATGCCGCATGTCAGCCAGTACCGACTGACGGCTCATCTCGGGCTCGCCATTTCAATCTACCTATATATTTTGTGGATGCTCTTCTTGCTGCTTGAGCGTAATCCTGCGCCGGTAGCGTCGCGAGGGCTGCGTCGGGCTAGTGTGGGTCTTGGTATTCTCGCTTTCCTAACAGTTCTTTCGGGCGGGTTCGTGGCGGGTCTTAAGGCCGGACATGCCTTCAATACTTTCCCGCTGATGGCGGGGCAGTGGATACCGCCAGGTTACCTCGCACTCGAGCCCATTTGGCGCAACCTTTTTGAGAATATCGCCACCGTGCAGTTCAACCATCGGCTGTTGGCCGTCAGCACGCTTACACTGTTGTTGGTATTTGCGATTCGGGTGATGAGAGACAAGGCGCTGCAACCATTGCGCCGGCCTACGCTTGCCCTTGCTGGCCTTGCGACCATTCAGGTAGGGTTGGGTATCAGTACGCTGCTCTGGTTTGTTCCAGTCACATTGGGTGCTACACACCAGGCCGTTGCCTTGGTGCTGCTGAGCGTGATGCTGTATGTCGTTTTTAGGTTTCGAAGGGTCTAAACCTCACGGCCTTCGGCGGGAAGATGGATTCAGGGGGAGAGTTTTTGCTTGATTGAGGCGCTGACAGCGCCCATGTCTACCCGACCCTGAACATGCGGCTTAAGCCAGCCCATGACCTTACCCATGTCACGAATGCTCTGCGCTTCGGTCTCGGTCAGGGCCTGATCGATCAGCGCGGCAAGTTTGTCATCATCAAGTTGTTCGGGCAGGTAGGTTTCGAGCACGGCGAGAGTGGCCACCTCTTTTTGCACCAGGTCGTCGCGGTTGCCTTTTTCAAACTGATCAATCGAGTCACGACCCTGCTTGATCATTTTCTGAACCACCGCCAGGACTTCTTCTTCATCAAGTTCGGTACGCTCGTCAACCTCACGGCGCTGGATAGCGGCCCGCAACAGTCGGATAGACTCAAGGCGCACGGCCTCTTTGGCACGCATGGCGTCTTTCATGTCAGCGGTGATGCGATCTTTCAGTGTCGTCATATGTAAGGTCGCAAGATTGGGGTGGGCGTGAGGATTCCGGCCCTTAGTGGGCGCGCATCCTGGAAGGATT
>DPVA01000161.1:7571-7839 GCA_003529705.1 Gammaproteobacteria bacterium
GGTGGTGGGCTTCTCGTAGTACTCGCGGTTACGCGATTCTGTAAAAACACCGGCTTTCTCACAGGCGCGGCGAAATCGGCGCAGGACGGCGTCAAAAGGCTCATCCGGCCGGACTTTGACTGACGGCATAGGCTTCTCTCCGGGTAATCAAAAAGGGCGCGTATTCTACTTGGATCAGCGGGGAAAGTACACGCCAGGGCTTTGGCAGCGCCTTGCCTATATATTCGACTCGTGCCGGCAGTGACCCGTCCGGCTCCATGTCAAGCGG
>DPVA01000161.1:8172-8523 GCA_003529705.1 Gammaproteobacteria bacterium
CAAAGATTGTGCTGATCTTATAATCCGGCCGAAACCGGTGTGAAAAGTCCCGTCGATGACGCGGGGTTGGCCCTACGCAGGATAAAAAATGCAGGTTCTTGGTATAGAAACGTCGTGTGATGATACCGGCGCCGCCGTCTACGACACAGATGCCGGCCTGAAGTCCCACTGCCTTGCGTCACAGGTTGAGTTGCACGCCCTGTATGGCGGGGTAGTACCGGAACTCGCCGCCCGCGACCACGTCAAACTGCTGATGCCTTTGGTTCAGAAAGCGCTGCAGGAGGCCGAGGTCCCGGAGGGTGGAATCGAAGGGGTAGCCTACACCGCCGGGCCGGGGCTTTCGGGAGCACA
>DPVA01000112.1 GCA_003529705.1 Gammaproteobacteria bacterium
CAATCTCAGCACCTGAGCTGGCAAGATCGAACGCCGGTGCATAGGCGGAATCATTGTTGGTGGCGACGACAATATTTTCACCTGGCTGGACTGCAAACCGGTTAAGGTAGGCGCGACCTGCGTTGGCGGTCATCACGCCGGGCCGGTCGTTGTTGCCAAAGGCAATATGACGTTCGATAGCGCCCGTAGCAAGAATGGTAGAGCGTGTCCTTAGAGTCCAGAAACGTTGCCGTGGCAGCCATGAGGGCGGGTCGGCAAGATGATCGGTAACGCTTTCCAGCAGCCCGGCGACTCCGCCGTCATAAAGGCCAAACGCGGTGGTTGAAGGCATTATCCGCACGCCGGCGCTTTCCATTTGGTGAAGTTCCTCGTGCAGTATCGTCGTATGATCAGACCGATTGAGGCTGTCGCCCCCAAGTACCGCATCCTGTTCGACCAGGACCACGTCGCACCCGGCGAGCGCTGCAGTGTATGCGGCCGTCCGGCCCGCCGGGCCGCTCCCGACGACGAGCAAGTCACAGTAGCCATGGGCGTGTTCGTAGTGATCGGGATCTGGCTCTCGCGAGGCTTCCCCCATGCCGGCTGCCTTGCGGATAAGTTTTTCGTAGCGCATCCACATGCCGGTCCCACGACCCCATTCGAAGGGCGGTAGACCCATAAAGGTCTTGTAGTAAAACCCGGCCGCAAAAAAGCGCCCGAACAAGTTGTTGATTGCACCAAAGTCAACGCGGACACTGGGCCACGCATTCTGGCCACGGGCCACTAAACCGTCATAAAGTGGTTGGGTCGTTGCTCGTACATTGACATCCCGCCGCGCCCCCTCACCGACCGTAACCAACGCTCCTGATTCCTCTACTCCGGCAGACATGATTCCGCGGGGTCGGTGGTACTTGAAACTGCGCCCAAGGATCTGCTCACCATTAGCCAAGAGTGCCGATGCCAGTGTGTCGCCAGCGTAACCATTCATCGGGATACCATCCCAACTGAAACTGACCGGCTGGTTGCGGTCGATATGGCCACCCTTGCTGAGACGTTGAGCTGTCATGATTCGCCGGCCTGGCCTTGTTCAGTAGCAAGCGCTTGTGCGATACCCTCATGAGCAGATCGGACAGAATGGATAGCATGAGTACGCGTATCCCGTTCTACCACAATCCACATCCTGCAACCCTGAAGGTGCTGCCAGGTCTCCAACTGAACCCCGTCGAGATTTTCGCGTTGGAATACGGCTTCAACCCATTCAGATTCCGGGGCATCGAGTGCAGGGTATTCGACCGAGGCATCACCCCCGTAACTGAATTCGCTGTGGTCCCGGACGCCACAGAAAGGACAGGAGATCCTGAGCATGATGAGCCTACCCGTGTAGTTTGGGGTCGGGACCCGCGCCGCGTTCATCGATGTTGATGCCGCGGGCGAACCGATCCAAAGTATGGTTGGCAATAACCGGGTCTGGACGGTTGTTCGCGATCAGGTCAGCGAAGTACCAGCCGGACGCCGGGCTTGCCTTGAATCCGCCGTAGTTCCATCCGGCGTTCAGGAAAAGATTTTCGAGTGGGGTTTTGCAGATGAACGGGGCGCCGTCCATGGACATATCCATCACGCCCGACCAGTGGCGCAGCAGCCGTACCCGACCTAAACAGGGCAGGATGGATGTGGCGCACTCTGCGACGTCCTGCACGAGGGGAAGATTGCCGCGTTGGGCATAGGACTTATACCAGTCGATATCGCCGCCGAACACCATTCCACCCTTGTCCGATTGGGATATATAAAAGTGCGCGCCTCCGACGCCGAATACCACGACATGATCAAGCAGAGGTTTTAGCGGCTCAGATACGAATGCTTGCAGTTTATGCGACTCGATAGGAAGTTTTCCTAGATCGGCCATTCGCCAGAGTCTTGAGGTATTTCCAGCGACGGCAAAGCCGACTTTCTTGGCCCGAATGATGCCGCGGCTGGTCTGCAGGCCGGTCACCGAACTGCCGTTGCGCTCTACGGCTGTGACTTCGCAGTTCTGGAGGATATCGATACCGTGTTGGTCGGCGCCGCGCGCGTAGCCCCAGGCAACCGCATCATGCCGAGCGGTTCCGGCACGAGGTTGCGCCATTGCACCAATTATTGGAAATCGGGCGTCCGGGGAGTAGTTGAGGTGGGGAATCGTACGCTTCAGTGTTTCGAGATCCCACAGTTCGCCATCAGATCCGGTAAGGCGCATTGTGTTGTAGCGGCGTGCGGCCCCGTCACGGGCAGCTGGGGAATGGAGCAGGGTTACGTGCGCCCGTTGGCTGAACATCACGTTGTAGTTTAGATCGTGGCTCAGGTTCTCCCAGAGCTTAAGAGAATGTTCATAAAACTCACGGTTCCCCGGAAGCATGTAGTTAGAGCGGACAATAGTGGTGTTCCGCCCCGCGTTCCCTCCACCTAGCCAGCCTTTTTCCACCACTGCGACATTGGTGATACCATGATTCTTTGCAAGATAGTATGCTGTCGCCAGTCCGTGCAGCCCGGCACCGACAATCACGACATCGTATTGCGCCTTGGGTTCAGGGTCACGCCAAGCGCGCTCCCAACCCTTCTGACCGGTCAGGCCGTTGACGAATACTTTCCAGGCGGAATAGGGTTTCATGTTTCGAATTGAAGAATCAAACCGAGTCGCGAGCAGGGTCCGCGCCCCCACAGGATCCTATTACATGGGCTTATCTGTTGCCAAAATAATACAACCTCGGGCAACTTGCCATCTAAAGAGACGAGGTCAAGACCAACGAGTCGGGTCGGACTGTTATTCATACGAACGGTTTGAGATGGTAGTGGAGCGATCCTAAATTGGACAGGGCCAGTTTAAAACCGAAACTGATGGAAAGTCGATAACCAACACGTCATTTATATGTCTACTTCGCATCATACCAATCGCCAAGCTCCCTCACTGCTTGCCTGGTCTGTATGGTCGCTGGGAGCGGGACTATTTCTCCTGGGGTTCTTCCACCGGGTCGCGCCTGCTGTCCTGCACCGTGAACTCAGTCTGGATTTTGGCCTGAGTGCTGCGTCGCTGGGGAGTCTTTCCGCCCTGTATTTCTATTCTTATGTCTTGATGCAGATTCCGACCGGATTGCTGGCTGATCGATTTGGTCCCCGTCGGCTGCTGATGGCCGGGCTGGCGCTCAGCACTCTAGGTGCGATTATCTTCGCGTTGGCACCGTCACTTTTCTGGGCTGGACTGGGGCGTTTGCTTATCGGTGGCTTTGTGGCGGTAGGTTTTGTATGTACGCTGAAACTCGCGACTCATTGGTTGGCGCCCGAACGATTTGCTCTGGCAGCAGGGTTGCTGTTGGTGGCGGGGATGACAGGAGCAGTTTTTGCCGGGGTTCCGCTGCACCTAGCGAGTGAAGCGTTTGGCTGGCGAGGGGTAACGCTTTTCGTGGCTGCCATCGGGCTTGTGCTGGCCGCAGTGGTGTGGCTAGTTGTTCGCGATGATCCGACGGAACG
>DPVA01000080.1:0-21700 GCA_003529705.1 Gammaproteobacteria bacterium
TTGGAAAATATGCAGACTCAGAGCAAAGTGATCGGCCTAGAGCATACTCTTGTTCTGGCCGCCCTTAATATCGCCAATGAATTGCTCGCTAGCCGTGATGAGGGTCGTGTCGATGACGATGCGCTAGAACGTGTTCGCGCGTTACGAGACCGGGTCAATTCTGTGACCCCATCTCTCGACTTGCGATATTAAACAACCCCATTCCACGTGGATTTGACGTAATCCGGTAGAATAGCGCCCGGCACCGCCTGCGGTGTTCGTGGGTTCTCGCCAATCCCTTAGAACCTGTATTACAGATCGGGGATCGCCTTGTAGGCACCGTTGTGCATGGCCCGCTTAACGTGGGAAAGCCTTAAGGTACCGCAGCGGTCCCCACTTGAACCCTAAGGTTCAAGGTACACCGGGAACTTACGGCACAGGCGGGTGGTGCCTTTCTGATGCTTCGCTGACGTATGGATACTGCAGATCAAAAGCGCCAGTTACGGGTGAAGATGCGTTTGCGCAGACGCGTCCTGTCTGAGTCGGATCAGCGAGAGGCAAGCGGGCGCCTGGCACAACGGTTGTTCCAACTCCCCGGTATTTTGAGCGCGAAGAGAATCGGCGCTTACTTTGCAAATGATGGTGAGATTGACCCCTTGCCGGCGCTTGAATTGATGATTGGGTGGGGCCGAAGGGGTTATCTTCCAGTCCTTTTCGGCACCCGTCGGCCAGGTTTGCGGTTTGCCCGATATCACAGTAACGAGCCTCTTCAGCGAGGGAAGTATGGAATACCGATACCCTTTCATGACCGGCGAAAATTGATCAAACCGGTTGAACTGGACTGGCTGCTAATGCCCTTGGTGGCGTTCGATGAAAGCGGTAACCGACTTGGAATGGGTGGCGGTTTTTATGATGCGTCATTGGCCTCGAGGTCCCACAAGGGACAATGGCGCCGACCGGTGCTGATTGGACTGGCTCACGAATTCCAAAGGGTGGAATCCCTCAGCGTCGATAGTTGGGATGTTCCGCTGGATGGTATCTTGACGGACCGGAAATTCAGGCCCGTGAGTCGCGAGACAGGACCGGTTTAAGCGAGTGAGATTATGAAAATACTCTTTATTGGCGACGTTGTCGGTAAATCAGGCCGGCGAGCTTTGCGTCGTTTTCTCCCTGAACTCCAGGATGAAACCGAAGCGGAGTTGACCGTTGTCAATGCCGAAAATGCCGCCGGTGGTTTTGGCGTTACGGCCGGCGTGCTTGAAGAACTTCTGGAGCAAAGCCAAATCGATGTATTGACGTCCGGAAACCACATCTGGGACAAACGAGAGGCACTTGATCTTATCCAGGAGGAGCCTCGCCTGCTGCGTCCGCACAACTATCCTGAGGATACGCCTGGGAGCGGTTGGATTGTGGCGACGGCATCAAACGGGGTACGGGTAGGGGTGCTGAATATCATGGGTACTGTGTTTATGCATCCCACACTGGATTGCCCTTTTTCATCGGCCCATCTCGCGATAGAGAAAAGACCCTCAGATGTCCAAGTAGTTCTGGTAGATTTTCATGCTGAAGCCACCAGCGAAAAAGTCGCCATGGGGTGGTATTTGGATGGTCGGGCATCAGCCGTAGTCGGTACCCATACCCATGTGCCAACGGCAGATGAACGGGTGCTCCCTCAGGGCACGGCCCATATCAGCGATGTAGGCATGACGGGCTGTTACAATTCAGTTATCGGTATGGAAAAAGCCGGCGTACTCAAACGTTTTGTCGAACGCGTGCCTGCGCGGTTCGAGGTAGCAAGCGGCCCCGCCTCGGTCTGTGGGGTAATCCTCGATATTGATGAAACTACGGGTAAGAGCCGAAGCATTGCGCGCGTGCGCGTTAACGAAAAGGACTGAAACGCATGGCGTACTGGCTGATGAAAAGCGAGCCGGATGTGTATTCCATAGACCACTTGAGGTCGGAAAAGCGCAAGACTGATCATTGGGACGGAATTCGGAATTATCAGGCGCGAAACTTTATGCGTGACCAGATGCAGCAAGGCGATCTCGCGTTTTTTTATCACTCCAACTGTGCCGAGCCCGCAGTGGTGGGTGTGATGGAAATCGTCTCACAGGCATACCCCGACCATACCGCATTCGACTCGCGGGAAAAGTATTTCGACGCGGGTAGCAATGTCGACAACCCACGATGGTTTATGGTAGACGTCAAGTTCAAGCAAAAGTTCAAGCAGCCGGTGACGCTCGCCGAAATCAAGGCGCAGAAGAAACTTGCCAATATGCGACTGGTGCAGCGGGGTAATCGCCTATCTATTCTCCCCGTTACTCCGGCCGAATGGCGACATATCCTCAAGATGGCCGGCGAGTCGTGAGAGGTACGGGCGGGACAGGTTGTATGCGTAAACTCCTCAACGGTGCCGCACGGAGTTTGGTTATTTTTTCATTTGTCTGCAGCATGGGAGCGGCAGCGTCAGATCAGGGAGACAGTATTATGGTGGAAATGACTACATCCAAAGGTATGATCACATTGGAACTCGATGCCGAGCACGCGCCGGTGACCGTCGCGAATTTTCTTGAGTATGTCAACAGCGGTCATTATGACGGCACCATCTTCCATCGCGTGATTCCCGGATTTGTGATTCAAGGGGGCGGGATGGAAAGTGGCATGCGTGAAAAAGGGACTCAGGCGCCGATCGAAAACGAGGCGGACAACGGACTTAAAAATCTGACGGGAACGATATGCATGGCGCGCACCAACGATCCGCACTCGGCAACCTCGCAGTTTTTTATCAACCTCAAAGACAACAGCTTTCTGGATCATACTGAAAAGACCGCTTCGGGTTGGGGTTACGCGGTCTTTGGTCGGGTAACTTCAGGTATGGATGTCGTTGAAGCGATTGCATCCGTGCAAACCGGTAACTCGGGGTATCATCAGGACGTGCCGCTTGAAGATGTTGTGCTTGAGAAGCTTGTTGTCTCTGATTCCCAGGACTGAATCTGCAAGAAGCAGTTCTGTGGTCTCTGCAACCGTTTGCCGGTTTCTGTTAGTTCACCTCAATGAAAGCAGTTCTTCCGTTCCAGTTGATTTGTTACTGAGGACACCTGAAATCCGTGCCTGACTGGATTACGTTGTCAAAAATTTTGCCGCAGCTGGTCTATCCATTTAATCTGGCACTGCTGTTGTTACTTGCCGCATTGCTGCTGATTATCTTTGGTCGGCGGCGAAGTGGTTTCTTCGCGGTTTTTTTCTCATTTGTCATCCTTGTGGTTTGCGCGTCTCCTTTGTCGCGGGTTTTGTACGGGCAACACGAGCTTCGGCATCCAGCGGTGCCGATTTCCTCTTCGCCAACCGCGGATGCCATTGTCCTGCTGGGGGGTGATGTGGGTATTCCAGTACCGCCAAGAAGTGAAAGCCAGTTGCAGGGGAACCGCCTACTACACGCGTTCCGCCTTTTTGAGGCGGGTAAAGCCCCACTAATTATAGTGACGGGTGGGAATGTATTCTCTCAGAAGGGTCTTGAAGCTGAAGCAACTTACAGTAAAGTCATATTAGCCAGTTGGGGAGTTCCGAATGATGCCATCCTCACCGAAAGTAAAAGCCGCAATACCCGTCAGAATGCCCTCTACAGTCACCAGATACTGCGTACGCAAGGCGTTGATAGAATACTGCTGGTTTCAGATGCTTTTCACATGCCTAGGGCGGTTGCGGTTTTTCGACATGCCGGGTTTGAGGTAATGCCTTCGCCCTCCAGTTTTTCAATAACAGATTACCGTCGGCCAAAACTGCTTGACTGGTGGCCAAGTCTAGGGAATCTGGGTAAAGCGCACGCGGTTATGCATGAAATGCTTGGACTCCTCGTATACCGATTGCGTGGTTGGATTGAATAAATGATCACTGCCTCTATAAAAAATCTGGTGCTCGACGCAAGTGCGGCGTCTTTCCTTTGTATGCAGGGGGATCAATCCGAATTAAACCGGACGCTGAATTCTGCTCAGAAAAAAGGCATCCGAATCTGGACCTACGCGGGTGAATACGCTGACCTTTTACGCTGGTTCAAAGTCGAAAAGCAGCATGGTAGCCCTTCAGAGGATCTTAGCGTGGTGTCGCCCCTGAAGAAACTTGAGCAGTTACGGCCTGAGATTCAATGGTTGTCGGCGCTTACGGGTGATCTGCAGGGGAACGATGACCCAGATCCGATCGCGCTTGCACTCACCCGAGCGGCAACACGCCTTTCCGGCCAGGCATGGATAGCAACCGCTGACCAGAGTCGAGTACAACGAGGCGTACCGTTTGTTGCAGTTGAGGATCTTGTGATCCCGGGACTTCGCAGCCAGATTCGCTTTATTGATCTTGAGACGCAACAGGACAGGATCAGGACAGACCTTGAGGAAGGTATACATCGGGTACTTCATCATGGCCGGTATGTTTTGGGCGATGAGATCGATCAACTTGAGGCCCAGCTTGCAGAGATGTCTGGTGCACCACATTGCATCTGCGTATCAAGTGGTACCGACGCATTGTTAGCGGCGTTGATGGCGATTGAGCTCAAGCCCGGGGATGAAGTGATCACTTCCCCATTTACTTTTTTTTCCACCGCGGAGACGATTGCGCTTTTGGGAGGTGTTCCAATCTATGTGGATATTGATCCCGAAACCTTTAATTTAGATCCAGGCAGGATTGATGCTGCTATAAGTCCGCGTACTCGTGCAATCATGCCAGTCAGTCTTTATGGGCAGTGTGCCGAGATGGACGAGATCAATGCTATTGCGCGACACCATACTCTTCGCGTCATTGAGGATGCTGCGCAGAGTTTTGGGGCAAGTTTTCATGGTCGCCGTTCCTGCGCACTGAGTGATCTTGCCTGCACCAGTTTTTTCCCTGCCAAACCTCTGGGAGCCTATGGCGACGGCGGAGCGTGTTTTACGCAGGACGCTTCTCTGGCGAATCGGCTGCGACAGATCCGGGACCACGGTCAGGAGGGACGTTACCACCACACAACCCTCGGTATTAACGGGCGCCTGGATACTATTCAGGCAGCCGTACTGATTGCCAAATTGAAGATATTTCCGGATGAAACTGTTGCCCGGCAGAGGGTGGCGGACCGCTATGCTGAACTACTCGCTGATCTTGCGGAAACAGGGTGTATCACACTGCCGGTGGTCCGATCCTATAACACCTCTTCTTGGGCGCAGTACACGATTCGGGTGGCTGACAGGGAAGGAATACAGCAGCGCTTGGCGGAGCAGGGAATTCCCAGCGCAGTCCACTATCCGGCACCGTTATATGATCAGCCTGCTCTTTTGCAATCCGGTCAGGACTGCCCTGAGAGTGATCGCGCTGCCAGAGAGGTGTTAAGTCTGCCGATGCATCCGTATCTGGATGATGCGACTCAGCTCAAAATAGTGCAGTCCCTGCAGGAAGCGCTCGCATCTTCTGCGGGCATACAGCCTGAGGCCGCGGCGCAGGAGGCGTAACTGGTGAAGATCGGCATTATTGGGCTCGGCTATGTCGGTATCCAACTTGCAGTAGGTCTCGGCCGCAATCACCACGTGATCGGACTGGATCTTGATGCCAGGAAAGTTACCGACTATCAGGCAGGTTATGATGCTACGGGAGAGGTCTCTGGAGATCAGCTACGTGCCGCTGATCATCTGGAATTCACAACCCACCCATCAGGCCTAAAAGGTTGTGAGATATTTATTGTTGCGGTGCCTACGCCGGTGGATTCTGTGCGTAATCCGGATTTTGGTCCGCTGCTGAGTGCAAGCCGGACGGTAGGGAGCGTCATGGGTTCCGGGTCGACGGTGGTCTATGAGTCAACTGTTTATCCGGGGGCAACAGAAGAGATCTGTGTGCCGGAACTCGAACGTGTCTCGGGGCTGATCTGGCGGCAGGACTTCTCTGTGGGTTACTCACCCGAGCGGATTAATCCCGGAGACCCCGAGCATACGTTGGCAACGATCACCAAGGTGGTGTCGGCAGATAACGACGGGACGCTAGAAATGCTCGCAGAGCTCTACGGTGAAGTGGTGCCTGCCGGTATTCATCGGGCACCCAGTATCCAGGTTGCTGAGGCTGCGAAGGTGATTGAAAATACGCAGCGTGATCTCAATATTGCGCTAGTCAATGAACTGGCCGTGCTGTTTGATCAGTTAAGTATCAATACACGTGATGTACTTGATGCCGCGGGAAGTAAGTGGAATTTCTTGCCTTTCACCCCGGGCCTGGTCGGTGGACACTGTATCGGGGTTGATCCTTACTATCTTACGCATAGAGCTCAAATGGTTGGTTATGAGCCAGAGGTTATTCTCGCCGGTCGGCAAATCAACGACAGCATGGCTCAATTTGTAGCGGACAAGATTAGGAAACTCATGGTTGAGGAGGGGATTACCGGTTCAGAAGGGCTCGCGAATGTACTCGGCGTGACTTTTAAAGAGAATTGTCCCGATACCCGGAACTCCCAGGTGTTTTCGCTTATTAAAGCGTTGCAAGAATTTGGGCTCAAAATCTCCGTGGCCGACCCCCGCGCGGATAGCTCGTCGGTGCTCGATGAAACGGGTGTTCACTTGAAGAGTATCGATGAACTGGAGCCGGCAGCAGTCACGCTGCTTGCCGTACCGCACCGGGAACTCCGTGATAAGGGGTATAGCTGGATCAAATCGATCACAAAGCAGCCTGGAATCTTTGTCGATCTTCAGGCGGTGTTTAGGGCGTCAGCAGCGGACGATCAAGCCTTGCGTTACTGGAGTCTTTAGCCGTGCATGCGATGATTACTGGTGTGGCAGGATTTATCGGTGCAAACCTGTCGCTTCGGTTGCTTGAGCGGGGGGACACGGTTACCGGCGTCGATAATCTTAATGATTATTATGATGTATCTCTTAAAGAGGCAAGACTTGCCCGTTTAATACCACGGGAGCAGTTTGATTTCATCAAGGCCGATATCTCCGACAAAGGCGAGATGCAAAGAATCTTTTCCGACAGACAGTTCGATGCAGTGGTTAATCTCGCAGCACAGGCCGGTGTACGCCATTCCATCGAAAACCCGGCGGCTTACATTGACGCTAATCTCGTCGGATTCGGCCATATTCTGGAAGGTTGTCGGCATAGCGGTGTTGGCCATCTTGTCTACGCTTCGTCAAGTTCGGTTTACGGGTCCAATACCAACTTGCCGTTTTCAGAGAAGGATAACGTAGACCATCCCATTTCCCTCTATGCTGCGAGCAAAAAAGCCAATGAGTTAATGGCACATGCTTACGCACACCTTTACGGAATCCCTACTACCGGACTTCGGTTCTTTACTGTCTATGGGCCCTGGGGTAGGCCAGACATGGCACTTTTCAAGTTCACCCGAGGAATTTTGGGGAACGAGCCTATACCAGTCTTTAACCGGGGACAGATGGTCCGTGACTTCACTTATGTAGATGATATTGTCGAAGGCGTCGTTCGGGTGATTGATCAGCCGGCTGAAAAGTCAGAAGGCACCAACGAGCCGGATCGTAGTGCCAGCGCACCCTGGCGTATCTTCAATATCGGGAACAGCCGCCGGGTGCCGCTGATGGATTACATTCAGGCGCTTGAAAAGGCACTCGGAAAACAAGCGAAACTTGATCTGCTGCCGATGCAGGATGGTGATGTTCCCGCGACCGAGGCGGATATTACGTCACTTCAATCGGATCTTGGCTATCGGCCCAAGGTGGCGGTGGAAGAAGGTATCCAACGCTTTGTAGACTGGTATCTTTCTTATTACCTAACTTAATAAGCGCAGAGCGATCAAACAAGAAATAAATATAACGACGGTCTCTGCCTCCTGCGTTCGGCAACCTGTTAGTAAGTCTCTGTACTCGTGTTGCTGGAACCCTAACTTCCTCCTGAAAGTTGCAGTCCGATGGTATTCTGCACAGCGTTCATTCGTGCCAGTGCCTGCTCGGCCGCTTGAGCGTCAAGACCTGCCTGCTTTCTTTGTAATATAAGGTACTGAAGACCCTGCCGGTCATAGAGTGACGACTGGCCGCCGTTGCGCAATTGGGCGACGAAACCTTCTCCTGGGAGATCAAAAAGGCCGGTAAATTCTTCCATCCAAACGGTACTCGCTATTTCATTGTTGTGCGATGCATCACACCAATACACCGGGAGTTTATCTGAACCCACCGAGCTGGCGGCAGGTTGTAAAATTCAGACTGTTTCTGCAGGAGATTTTAACCATGAGTCAGGACCAGCAAAAGCGCTTGGCTGCGGAGGCCGCGCTCGATTTTATTGAATCTGGGGAAATCGTGGGCGTGGGTACCGGGTCGACTACCAACTTCTTTATTGACGCTCTGGCAGCAGTCAAAGGGAAAATTGACGGTGTCGTTTCAAGTTCAACGACATCCGCGGACCGGCTCAAGGCAATTGGCCTGCCGGTACTGGATCTTAACCGGACTGGAGATCTGTCTCTGTATGTTGATGGCGCGGATGAAGCCACAGCGCATCTGCAGTTGATTAAGGGTGGCGGAGGAGCGCTTACCCGAGAGAAGATCGTGGCCAGCGCCAGTAGGCGGTTTATCTGCATTATCGACGAATCAAAACTGTCGGATCATCTTGGGTCTTTCCCTTTGCCGGTCGAGGTGATTCCGATGGCGCAGAGTCTCGTAGCGCGTAAATTGATCTCAATGGGCGGCCAGCCACAACTGCGAGAGGATTTCGTCACCGATAACGGCAATGTGATCCTGGATGTCCGCGGCTTGAATCTCACCGATCCGTTCACCATGGAGTCGAAGATCAACCTGCTTGCGGGTGTGGTTGATAATGGTCTTTTTGCCGCCCGACGGGCGGATGTGCTGTTGGTGGGAAGCGACGACGGCGCCCGGCAGATGACGATCTAGAATGTGTCGCTCTTACGCAGAAAGAGCTGTGCCGCTCACTAACTCCGCGAATGCATGAAAAGAAGGCATCCTGCGGATCACTCCCTCGCGATGGTCAACCAGTCCGTATCCTGGGTTGACCAGCTGCCACCAGTAAACCCGCTCGACACACCCGGTCTGGTGCGCAATTCGGTAGTACTCCGTGAGGTACTTCGCCTGTGTGACCTCATCAACCGTGGAGCGAGGTAGACCCGAGTTGGGGGTGTACGGCTTTGTGTTCAGAAGCGGCCAGTTGGTTTCTGTGATCCAAAGACGAGGCGCGCAGCGGTTCGACCATTCTGTCATCGCGCGAATCAATCGTATTTTTCGTTCGAGATCAAACAGTCCGTACTGGCGTGCATAAGGTGAACCTCGGCGGTTCACGTAAAGGGCACACGTGCAGACGTCGAGTTGGTAACAATGGCTGTTGCTTAGTGTGCGAAGAGTTGCCAACGGCTCAAAGTCGATAACGGACGATCCACCGAGAACGAGTCTCGGCCGACTCTCCCGCAGATTGCCTAACCCTTTTAAGAGTTCGAGATATTCTCCGGTGTGGTGACAGCCCCACTTACTCCGGTTTACCGCGTTGCCTATCTGAAATGTTTTAGTCAGCGGGTAGAAGGCAGTGATGATCTGATCGACAGCATTCAACCAACGCGCTGGGTCAAGTACACTCTGCCGAGATTGTAGGATATTGATTAGCAGGTCGCGGCCTTTGAACCGAGTTGCAAAGTCAAGATAGTAGTCAAGTTGGCTCACGTGCCAGGACGGCACCCGCAGCAGCAGTTTCTGAACGCCCAACTCCTCAGTCAGATCAGCAACTTCACTATGATCCCCGTGATCCGGGGAAATTCCGAGGCCAATAAAGTCAGCGGGCGACGGGGTATGCCTCTGTGGACAGGAGTAGTGCCACGCAATCGCCGGGATCGATCCTATAGCGGTCAATGCTGTTCGTAGATACTCGTTGAGGTTATCTGCCTTCAATCGAGATTTTTGTATGCGGTCAAGTTTGAAAGGCTGATCCGAGTGTGGATCCCACCAAGACGGGTGCTCGGGTTTCATATTTTTTTGGCAGAGATATCAAATACCTGGTGACCGAGTTGTAACCCGCGTTGCTCATACTTCGTCAAAGGCCGCCAGTCCGGGCGCTCAGAAAAGGCGAGATGCCCTGCTTGATTACACAGAACGGGTGTTGCATCAACGGCGTGAACGATCTGTTCGGCATACTCCTGCCAATCCGTAGCGATGTACAGGCATCCATTGAGCTGCAGTTTCTCACCCAATACACCCAAGAAATCCGGAGTGATCAGTCGGCGTTTATGGTGTCGTTTTTTTGGCCAGGGATCTGGAAAAAATACGAGGATCTGACTTAGTGAACCGGGATTTATCGTGGGTACAAGTTCGGCTGCGTCCCCGATCCCGAGTCGGACGTTCCTAACCGCCTCTCGCTCAAGCCGCAGGAGCAGTCGTCCTGCGCCGGGCCGATGGGAGTCAATCCCAATAAAGCCTCCTTCCGGATTTTTTTTGGCAAGTGCGAGCAGTACTTCCCCATCACCAAAGCCAATCTCCAGAGTGACACGACTATTTTTCTGGGGGAGAGATTTTCCGACAAGATCTGATTTAGCCTCAATCCCATAGGTTGACCAAAGTCTTTCTAGCGCATTTTTTTGCGCATCAGTCATCCGACCTTCTCGTCGGACGAAACTACGGATAGGTCGTGCAGCTACCTTGAGATCACCCACAAGCATTCGTTATGTTTGTCGACTGTTAAGAGATTCCGTAAATCACCTGAATGCTCAACTAAATCGTTTTCATATGATTAGGTTGTGGCCAGAACTTAGTCAACCTTACTACGAACTCTACACCTCTTGAACCTGAGAACTATGCAAGGGGCCTGGTGTACGGATCATGAAAGTGTCGTGAAATACGCCTGCTCGTCTTTTATTTGATGCCCGCACTCTGCGAGACTGTTATTGTAATTGAATTACTGGTAAGTCCAAATAAGCGCGAGACCAGTTGTATTCTAGGCATCCCTGTCAGAAAAACTTACTCTGAATCTAACGTTCTCGAATTCGGCGCGAATCGCCTCGCCATATTCCAGGCATGAACAGGAACAAGAGCCCAAGCTGAGGAACCGGATATCTGGCCAGGGATTTTTATATTACTTAAATAATCTAGAAATAGGCAGTTAAGGGCGAGACAAAGAAAACTAGCGGCTTCGAAACTAAATCTCTCCGCATGACTTTTATAAAGCCCAGGTTTATCAGTGAGCCGTTGGTGAGAATTAATGTTAGTAAATAGTTCTTATAAAGATGACCATTCGTACCAAACCAGGATCATATGATCTTTGTGCCACTAGCCCAAGGATTCCAACTTTGTTAAGAAGGACCTCACGACAGATGACATTAATAACTGGAGCGACTGATCTAATATCCCCTTCGTTTGTTTGCAGAGTTGATCTCTTGACGAGTGCTGAGTCAGTAGTGTTCATCAACATCCTTGCGTTAGTGGGCAAGTAGATCGGGACTCGGTGATCAGCTCCTCGACAAGCTAACGTGAGTCCATTGTCAGCGGAGGTTCTTCGTTAGGGTGCCATCGGTTTGAAGAGATCAAATGACTGGAGTTTCCATAGACATAAGTAGTCCATGGACGGGTCGCAGGGATAATTCCAACTATTGTGCCGATAAGCGTTTGCTGACGACCCTCCGATACACCATTCTCTGAGGGCAATTGGTCCAGCAGATGAACGTTGATCCAACGACGAACCGTATACTGATTGCGAGTGGTCGAAAGCCCATCGTTAAGCGATATAAGATACCAAGAAGCAAAAAGTGAAAGAACCCTGCTTCGTGACTGACTTGTAAGTCAGACATTGTTTAAAAACGCGCTAGGAATGACTAACTCTTGATTGGTAATTCAACTTAGTTAGAGTCTGTTTAATGCTAGGGACCAGACCAGATTACATAAAGACTTGCCCCCGGCGGCGGTGTTCGACAAGTTGGAGGTGCTTTGCAAGATTCCGTGTGGAGTTGCTCGACAAGTTGCAATCGAAAGTTCGTTTCTGAAGCGTCACCATGAGATAGCCAATAACAGGTTTGATGCGGTAAGGTTGAGCCGATATGGTATGGCCAGGAAAAATTGCGGGTGTAGTTCAATGGTAGAACCTCAGCTTCCCAAGCTGATGACGTGGGTTCGATTCCCATCACCCGCTCCAATTTAGCTGAGCAGGTGCTCAGTACCTTAAAGCTGGCAAGAAGTATATTATTCATCCAGCAAAAGTTTTAATAAACTAACTAATGAAAACTTCTTTACCCAATAAAAAATATTTTCTTGGCCTAGATATAGATCGAATAAATTGTTCGGCAACCTTATTCGAAGGCGCGCGCGTTGTCGCTCATGTCGAAGAAGAGCGTTTTATTCGTATAAAGCGGGCACCCGGACGGTTTCCGATCAACGCAGTTAGATATTGTTTAAATCTTGTACCCGGCGGTATTGATGGCGTTGCGGCGATCAACTTGGGGTTTGACCATGAAATGTTTACGTATGATGTCCCGATGTATTTCTTGCAGGAATGGAGTGATTATCCAACGAAGCCCCCTGAAGCGATAAGGTTTGAACGAAACTACCTAACTCAGAAACATCCAAGGCTTATTCGGGAACTGATTACCGACGAGTTAAAAAAAGCGGACCTCGTTAGAGATTGGATTCCGCCGATATTTGGATACACCCACCATTACTGTCATGCTCTCTGCGCTCATATTACTAGTCCTTTTGAGAAGAGCCTTGGGATAGTGGTGGACGGTAATTCTGAACTGGATACATATAGTGTTTGGGATTGTGACCATACTCACATCAAAAAGATCTTTAGTAAGCAACTACCTAACTCGATTGGCTGGCTTTACCGAACATTCACCGAATTTTGTGGATTTGAGGCAAACGGGGGTGAAGGGAAATTAATGGGGTTGGCCCCTTTTGGTTGTTGTGATCCAAGTTTAATTGAGAAGGTGAGGAAGATCATTTCGTATCCCTTAGATTCAAAGGACGACTTCGATTTTAATATAGACGCAACCTTTATTTACTTGAGTGAGCGAGACAATAAATTTCCAAGGTTTACGCGAAAATTTATTGAGCTCTTCGGCACGCCAGCAAATTCAGAATCTTGTTTTTTACCGTACTACCAGAACGTGGCTTATGCGATCCAATTTACGCTAGAAGAGGCACTGCTTGGAATGGCTCGGCGGTTTATTAACAGTTCAGGACATCGTTTTCTGACGTTGTCTGGAGGGGTTGCTCTTAATTGCAAGGTAAATGGCCATATTTGGCAGAACTCGCAGGATATTCTGGAAGATATTTATATTTTTCCGATGAGCGGTGATGATGGAATTGGGTATGGCGCGAACCTGGCTCATGCAATTGAAAGTGGAGAAGTCCAAAGGGAGAGCTTTAGTATGGAAAGCGCATTCCTTGGTCCGACATTTTCCGAGGAGGAGTATCTTGTATCTTTAGACGGATTCAAGCTTCGGCATGACTTTGTCAACCTTAAACAGTTTGAGGCGATTACTCGATCTCTTTCCTTGGAGTGCTCGTCCACGGAGCTTTCTTCACTAGCCACTAATTTGCTGGAGTATTCGAAGATTCAAGAACGTGCCCGGGATTTCATTAAGAGTACGCTCAGGTACGAGAAAGATATTGCGTGTTTTACAGCCCACGAAATTTCTGAAGGGAAGATTGTCGCCTGGTTCCAGGGCTCAATGGAGGCCGGTCCTAGGGCCCTGGGGAATCGATCTATCTTGGCGGATCCGAGATCAGTACATAATCGTGATCGCGTAAACGAGAAGGTAAAATTTAGGGAAATGTGGCGACCATTCTGTCCATCAGTTCTTGCTGAGAGAGCGGATGAATATTTCATCGACCCTACGCAATGCCCCTTTATGATCAATACATTTCGGGTTACAACAAAAGCAAAAGAGAGTGCGCCAGCTATTGTTCATGTGGACGACACCGCGAGGCCGCAGTTTGTTACAGAATCCGCAAACGCAAGATTCTATCAACTTATATCTGAGTTTTTTCGGATCACAAACGTCCCCATCCTGCTAAATACGAGCATGAACATCAAGGGGGAGCCGATTTGTTGTGCTCCCGATGACGCAATCCAGTTATTTTTCGCCACTGATATCGACATTTTGGTGCTTGGCAACCACGTGCTCTCAAAGACTTAAAGGTTTGTCTGGAGCTGGATCTTTATTTGGTTGCCAAGTTCAGGAATGATTTGGTGACGGTTGTCAGTTGACCATAACGTAAAATTGAAAGGTGTTTATCTTGCGGAATTGGGAGAGCATTTATTGAACGCGAATTGGAACTATCCAACGTCGATCCGGGTAGGCGAGCAACGCCTCTCAGAGCTCGGCGCTTGTTGTGCCGATCTCAATATGAGAAATCCTTTGCTGGTTACCGATCCGGGTCTTGCTGATCTGCCGATTCTGGAACAGGCGCTCGCGGCGTGCCTATCAGCAGGGCTCAACTGCTCGGTATTCAGCGAGGTGCAGCCGAACCCCACGGGGAGAAATGTGGAGCAGGGTGTGAGCGCTTTCAGGGATGGTGGCCACGATGGTGTTATTGCATTTGGCGGCGGAAGCGCCCTGGATGCGGGTAAAGCCATCGCATTGATGGCCCGTCAGACGATATCGATTTGGGACCTGGAGGACGTCGGGGATAACTGGATGCAGGCCGACACTGATGGGATTGCACCAGTTGTGGCGGTTCCAACGACCGCGGGCACCGGTTCAGAGGTGGGACGGGTCTCGGTTATTCTGGACGAGGCCCATCAGGTTAAACGGCTAATTTTCCATCCAGAAATCGTACCCGCGATCGTCATTCTGGATCCTATGGTGACCGTGGGACTGCCGCCACTGTTGACGGCAGCGACCGGAATGGATGCCCTGTCACACAGCCTTGAGGCGTGGTGCTCACCAGCATATCACCCCATGGCTGAAGGTATTGCTACCGAAGGAATCCGACTTGTCCGGGAATATTTACCAACCGCAGTGGCTGATGGAACGAATCTTGAAGCGCGTACGCAGATGCTGGTGGCTTCCACGTTGGGCGCTACGGCTTTTCAGCGTGGACTGGGTGCGATGCATGCGCTGTCACACCCGCTCGGCGCACTTTACAACGCCCATCATGGCACTTTGAATGCGGTTCTGATGCCTTATGTCTTGGTGGAGAACCGCAGGGTGATTGGAGAGCGTATTACGCGTCTTGGACGAAGTATAGGTATCGCCGACCCTGATTTTTCGTCTTTTCTTGACTGGGTGCTGGAGTTGCGGGAGACGCTCAACATACCCGCCACTCTTGAGGCGCTCGGTATTGACGACTCACAAGCTGAAAAAATTGGCACGATGGCCGCGGTGGACCCCTCCAGCGGAACCAACCCCATTGTCTTTAGTGCGGATGAGTACCGATTGATCTTTCTCAAGGCGCTCAACGGGAATCTCGGATAGCACCTATGGACGAGAAGTCACCGACCCAGGTTTCTGTTGGAGTTTTGCAATGCGGTGAAGTACCAGAGAATCTGCGGGAGTCGTTCATTGACTATAACGAGATGGTTGCACAGAGTCTGAATACTGCTGACCCGAGATTAAGCTGTAGGACTTGGCGGGTATTTGAAGGAGAGATACCGAGACCGGACGCGTGTGATGCCTGGATCACAACGGGGTCGCGCTACAGCGTCAATGATGATAACGACTGGACGCGTGGTTTTTGCGATTTTGTACGAGAGGTATCGCAACTTGAGCGACCGTTTGTCGGAATCTGTTACGGCATGCAGATGATAGCAAAGGCACTCGGGGGTAAGGTTGAAATTTCTGAGAAAGGGTGGGGCATTGGAATCGCAACCAGTTTGGTATGCCGTCAGCCTTTGTGGATGGATCAACGGGTTGATGAGGTCAATCTGGTTGTAAGTCATCAGGAGCAGGTGATAGAACTCCCAGACAACGCCGAACTGATTGCCAGCAGTGATTTTTGCAACTACAGCATGTTCTCTGTCGGGCGCTATATGTTGGGCATCCAGGGCCATCCGGAGTTTACTGCTGACTACTCTCGAGCGCTGATGGAGTCTCGCAGGACAATTATTCCTGCGGATCGGATCGCTGAAGGACTGGACTCGCTGATCAAGCCTGTAAATGGTGCGATGACGTTCAAGTGGATTGTCGACTTCATTCGTACATCTTTGCTGGAATCATCGACGGCCTGATATTCCGAATTTTAATTCCTTTGAGGCAGAGTTGACCTGCCTTATTGGACGAGTCCGAGACAGTTCGCTAGGATTGACTGACGGCAATCATCTACGCAACAGCCTCTCCCACAATACCCAGTGACAACCCTCAGGATCGGTACCCGACGCAGCGATCTTGCCATGTGGCAGGCTGTTTTCGTACGTGATGCGCTCGTCCATGCGCATCCCGACCTCCAGGTCGATCTGGTGGGGATTGCCACGGAAGGAGATCGTACCCTTGATGTTCCGCTCGCCTCAAAAGGTGGGAAAGGGCTTTTCCTCAAAGAACTTGAGGAGGCACTGCTCCAACATCAGATCGATGTTGCTGTGCATTCGATGAAAGATGTAACGGTTACAGAACCCGATGGACTTCATATCCCGGCAATCTGCGAACGGGAAAATCCATGTGATGCGCTGGTTTCTCCTCGCTTTACGCATCTCGAGGATCTTCCGGCGGGTGCGTTGGTGGGCACCTGTAGCCTCAGACGCCAGGCGGTATCTCGGTACCGCTTTCCGGATCTGCAAGTTCAAAATCTCCGCGGGAATGTCAATCGTCGTCTAGCGTGCCTGGATGCAGGTGATTTTGATGCCATCATTCTCGCTACTGCGGGCCTGATGCGCCTCGAGATGAAAGAGCGAATCGGTCAGGTTATTGCGCCGGAGGTGATGCTGCCGGCAGTGGGCCAGGGCGCAGTGGGTGTCCAATGCCGGCTGGATGATGGTGGGACCACGGCTTTACTCGCTCCTCTTGATCATCCAGCGACACATTTGCGGGTCCGGGCAGAGCGTGCGGTTAACGCTGAACTTGGCGGTGGTTGCCACGTACCGATCGGCGCCTATGCTGAGATTCAAGGCGAGCACCTGAGCCTTCGTGGATTGGTTGGTCGGCCAGATGGTTCCGAGGTATTGTTTGCCAGTACTGAGGGATCATTATCGGATCCAGAGGCAGCCGGTCGCGCCCTTGCACAAGAACTTCTGATTCAGGGTGCACGGGCAATTCTACAGTCGGTAGCTGATGGCTAATGTTACGCCAGTGTCGGTAGTGGTAACTCGGGCAATACATCAAGCCGACGAACTTTGCAGGCTTGTTGAGAAAGCAGGCGCGGAGGCGATTCGCTTTCCGGTAACGAAAATTGAACCCGTTGATGATCATGACCCGGTTCTCGCAGAGGGTTTAGATGCGCTAGATCAGATTGAGATTGCAATATTTGTGAGCCCCAATGCCGCTACATACGGGTTATCCCTGCTCAAACGATTGGATCGGCATCTTCCTGAAAATGCCAGAGTACTCGCAGTGGGGCCCGGAACCGCGCGACAGCTTGGCGACAGAGGGATTAGGGTCAGCGCCATGCCAAACGGAAAGTATGACAGTGAGACGCTTCTCTCCTTGCCGGATCTTGAAGCGGTAGCGGGACGATCCGTGCTGATTGTTCGAGGGACGGCCGGAAGAGAATTGCTGGCTGAAGAACTGAGCCAACGGCGTGCCCGGGTTTTACATCTTCCCTGTTACCAGAGAAGTCCCATGGATCAGCCGGATCCCGAGATAGTTAGCCGTTGGGCCGATCAGGGTTTCGATGCGCTTATTCTGACCAGCGTTAGTGCCACAGATCACCTGTGGTCCATGTTGGGTATAGATGTCACCACATTGCTAGAGAATATGACCATCGTGGCATCCAGTGAGCGTATCGCTAGGCATTGTAAATCCCTGGGTTTTGCAGGAAGTGTTGTTGTAGCAGACAATGCAGGGATGCCCGCCCTAGTAAAGGCCTTAGAGCTACGCCAGTGAGTCGATTTTCCTGCAGCAACCCACACGCGAGACGTATACGTGACATCCGATAGAGATCCTTCAAAAACATCCCGCACGGAGCACTCTGGAACGGAGTCAGCAGTGTCTGAATCCGCGAGAGATGCACAGACGGAAGCCGCTTCTCCGATAATCCCACCACTGTCAAAAAACACTGGCAAAGCTAGTTGGGTTGCCTCATTGGCGTTGGTGCTGGCCATTCTCGGTATCGGAGTCAGTATTTACACGTGGTACGTGACCCAGGTAGCCGGGCAATTGGAGACCGGCCGTGAGCTGGGTCGTATTGACGGAATGAATCGTGAAGTTGACCGGCTGGTGGACGATCAATCCACGCTTCAGGCCAAGATTGATATTGCGCTGGCTCGAAGTCTCGACGACAGGCGGGAAGTCCTTGGAAGGATGGATAAGATCCAGGCCGCGTTGAATGCTAGTCTGAAGTCTCTAACTGACGAGTACGCAGGCGCAATCGCTCAACAGGACGACGAAATCTCATCGCTTGGCAGAGCGGTTGCTGCTACGCGCTCACAAATTGGTTCTAATCATGAAGACTGGATGCTGCGAGAGGTAGAGCATCTGTTGCTGTTGGCCAATCAGCGGCTGACCCTTCTCGGGGATGTCGAACTAGCAAAACGGGCGCTCACGCTCGCTGATGACAGGCTAAATACTTTCGCGGATCCTGGAATCCTGGAGGTGCGCAGAGCGTTGTCGCAAGAGCTCAGCGCACTTGATCAGGTGAATTTGGCAGATGTCTCCGGTATTGCACTAGATCTTGGGTCGCTGGTGGACATGGTCTCTAGCCTACCGCTCAAGGGAGATGACGAACGCCCAGATTGGACGTTCGCGAGCGATAACAATGACAGTGAAGACAATGCCTTCCCCGCTTCGTCAGTAGAAACTCAGGAGCCCGGTTTTTTTGGTGCACTGATAGGGCGTGTATTGCAGGATCTTGAAAGCCTTGTCCGGATTCGCCGGATTGATGAAACCCAGCTGCCAAAGTTCGACCACAGTGAACGCTTCCTTGCGTATGAAAATCTTCGGGTGCATCTGCTGGTTGCCCAACTGGCCTTACTTCGTAGCGATCAGCCACTTTTTCAGAAAAGTCTCGTCGAGGCCCGGTCCTGGCTCGCTGGATATTTTGTGTTGTCCCCCGTGGTGCAGCGTTTTGAAGCACAGTTATCAGAGATGATGCAGATTGAGGTGGAATTGAGCATTCCGGATATATCCGCGTCTTTGAGCTTGTTGCGCAGCGAAATCGGTAGAAGGAACTAGGCCGAGTGACAACTATCGCAGTGGTACTGGTGGCGCTCGCTGCGGCACTCACGCTGGGTCTGCTGGCACAGGAGGATCCGGGGTACGTTCTTATCTCCCGGTGGCCTTATGAGATTGAAGTATCACTGGCACTGTTTCTTGCCGGCCTGATCTTGGCGTTGGTTATTCTTTATATCCTGATCAGAATTCTATTCCGGGTATTCCAGGCACCGCACGATCTTAATCATTGGCAGGCCCGCCGTCGGCACGACCGGGCCGACCGGGCGACTTTGACCGGTTATGCGCGTCTGATTGAAGGTGAGTGGGAGGAGGCCGAGCTTGCACTAAACGACGGTCTTGGTCAGGGTAGTACGCCTCTGCTGCAGTATCTGGGCGCCGCCTATGCGGCCCAGCAGCGGGGGGATTTCGAGGCACGGGACCGATATCTTTCCGTGGCCCGAGAAGAGGATCCGGAGCATCTCGAGGCGATTGAAATCACCCGTGCCCGGCTGCTCGAGCGGGCCGGTCAGATTGATGAGGCCAGGGGTGTCCTAGAGCATCTTCATGAGCAGGGTGTACGCCATCGTGCGCTCCAAAGAATGCTATTAGGTTTGATACGTTCACAGCACGATTGGCCAGCCCTGGAGAGCCTGCTCAAGCGAGATCGCGACCTTCGTGGTCTGCCCCGGGCCGAGCTCGACGCGCTGCGCCAGGAGATGCACGCCCAGCGCCTGTCACAGGGAGATGATGCGGGTCAAGCCTGGGCACGATTGACCCGGCGTCAGCGAAGGGATCCTGTGTTGCAAGCCGCGCATGCCCGAGCCCTGATCAATTTGGGAGAGGGCGATGCTGCCGAACGCTTTCTGCGTAAGCACATAATACGCCAATGGAATCCAGAACTAGTTAGGCTGTATGGCCATGCGTGTTCAGAGCAGGTTGAAGAGCAGTTGCGCCGTGCGGAACAATGGGCTCAAAGTCATCAAGATGATCTTGATCTGCCGATGACGTTGGCGCGGTTATGTATTGCGAACAAAGATCGCAAAAAAGCCCTTGACTATCTTCTCCAAGCGGTGCGATTAGGGGATTCGAGCGAGAAATTTTTGGAGTTGGGGTTGCTGTTGGAATCGATGGGTGAGTCGGACAAAGCGCTGCAGTGTTATCGTCGAGGATTGCAGTTGCCGGAGTCAGAAAACTCACCTCGATTACCAAGGAAGACAGCAGTTGCCGAGGGAGAACTGATACCGCTGATTGATACTGAAAAACGAACTTAAGCGGAAATAATGGCGTCAGAGCCTGCTTGGCATTTATTATTCAACAGCTATCAGCTGTAAATTCGAACGAATCAAAGAACAAGCGCTCCGGCGGTAGTCCATGAGCCGCGAATGCGGCCTTCAGAGCCTCGATCATCGGAGGCGGTCCGCTGGCGTAGACCTCAAAACCGTCGAGTTCAGGGTACTTACGCAAAACTGCTTCATGAACAAGCCCGATTTCACCATCCCATCTGTCGGCGATCTTCGGTTCCGATAATACCGGGGTGTAACTAAGATTTGGGTGCACGTCCAACCAGCGCCTGATCTCGTTGTCGAGATATAAATCCTCGGCTGAACGTACTCCCCAGAAAAGATGAAAAGCGCGCGCCGGATGCTTAACGAGTGCGTTGTCGAGTATCGCCTTTAAGGGCGCAAGGCCGGTACCCCCTCCCACCATGATGACCGGCCAGGTTTCGTCTTCTCTTAGGAAGAAGGTGCCGAGCGGTCCCTGAAAGCGCAGCAGATCGCGGACTTTCAGGGTCGTGAAGACCTGTCCGGTGAAGTGTCCATCCGGTACAAGTCGCACGTGCAACTGCAGACCCTCCTCAGAATTTGGGGCATTGGCCATCGAGAAGCTACGGCGTCTGCCATCACGAAGTAGGATATCGATATATTGACCCGGCAGGTATTCAAATCGCTGGTTCTTGGGGAGTTTCAACTGCAGAAGCATGACATCGTGACTGACTTTTTCGAGACTAACGACCCGGCAGGGTAAGGTACGGATCGTCATCGCTGTTCCCGGGGGCAGTTCATTGGCCTCAATAACAATGTCACTCAGAGCCTGGGCCTGACAGAGCAGAATGTTGCCGGCAGCTTTTTCGCTTTTTGAAAGGACGCCCGTCGTATATTCTCCGGGGTTGACTTCTCCGGAGATCAGGCGTGCTTTGCAACTGCCACAGGCACCGCTTCGGCAGCTGTAACTGAAAACCCGGCTCTGGCGCATTGCAGCATCTAGTACCGTCTCGGTTTCTTCGGCCGAGAACGAATTACCGGTCTTCTGATTGGTTACTTGAAAGGTCATAATCGGTGCTGGAGTAGGGTTCACGACCAAACACTATTTTCGCATGTCGTGATGCCGGGACGCGATAGATATGGTGAAGATCGTGAGCGGAGTATCGGCTTGAGAACAATTGATCAAGGACTAGAGCAGCCCTCAGTAGATCATTTGAGAGTAGGGGGATTGCGTGCCGGAACTTCCTGAAGTCGAAAC
>DPVA01000080.1:22005-22565 GCA_003529705.1 Gammaproteobacteria bacterium
GCCGGAACTTCCTGAAGTCGAAACTACGGTACGGGGCGTGCGCCCGGTCGTGGTGGGTCGACAGATTCACAGGGTTGTGGTTCGCGAGCGTCGATTGCGCTGGCCGGTGTCACGCGGTCTCGACCGGACCTTGCGTGGATGCCAGGTCGCTTCTGTCAGTCGCCGGGCTAAGTACATTCTGCTGAACTTTAGTCACGGAACATTGATGATTCATCTGGGAATGTCGGGCCGGCTTCGAGTCGTTCCAGCCAATACTCCCTGTGTGAAGCATGATCACGTAGACTTTGTCCTCAATTCAGGAAGAGTGCTTCGCTTTCATGACCCGCGACGTTTCGGCAGCATCCTCTGGGTTGCGGAGGATGCTAGCAACAGCAAGCTGATCAAGCATCTCGGGCCCGAGCCTTTCGATGGGGCGTTAACAGGAACAGTGCTTTATCGCTTGTCTCGGGGAAGAAAAACCAGCATCAAGCAGTTCATTATGGATGGCAAAGTTATAGTCGGTGTGGGCAACATCTACGCCAGTGAAGCACTTTTTCGGGCAGGAATCCGCCCGGGCCGCG
>DPVA01000160.1 GCA_003529705.1 Gammaproteobacteria bacterium
GCCCCACCTTGGTGCCATCACGGAAATGAGCCGGGCACAGGACAGTGTTGATATGGCCGAGATCGTGTTTGGCCGCGAGACCATGGACAACCACTGTGTAATCATGGGCAATGTCAACACAAACTCACCTTTGCTGGTGGACAAGGTGGTGACCCAAGCCGTCCGCGTTTACTGTGGCCGGGGCCAGGGGATTGTTGTGGTTCCTTTTATTCTTTCAGGCGCGATGGGGCCGGTCTCGACTGCTGCAAGCGTCGCGCAGGCACTTGCGGAAGCCATGATGGTTTGTGCCTATACGCAACTGGTGAAAAAAGGCGCACCGTTTGTTCTGGGCAATTTCCTGTCTTCCATGTCGCTGAAATCTGGCGCGCCGACCTTCGGTATGCCGGAACCTGTGATGTCGAACTATGCCATCGGCCAGTTGGCACGCCGGCTGGGTTTGCCGCTGCGCTGCGGCGGTTCGTTGACGGCCTCCAAGATTGAAGATGCGCAGGCGGCATACGAGTCCGCAGATTCAATGCACTCGACCATGTTGGCAGGCGCACATTTCGTGCTGCACGCAGCGGGGTGGCTGGAGGGCGGATTGTGCACGGGATTTGAAAAACTGATCATGGATGCAGACCGGCTTGGGTCGTACCAGAAGGTTCTGGATAAAGGGTTGGATGTTTCAGACGAGGCTTTCGCCCGGGATGCCTATCGGGAAGTCGGCCCGGGCGGACATTTTCTTGGTTCGGCGCACACCATGCGCCACTATCAGAATGCCTTCTATGAACCCCCTCTCAGTGACAGCGAAAACGTTGAGAGTTGGGAAGAGGGAGGCGCTCATGACATGCGCTCGCGCGCTTACCAACGTTGGAATCAGATGCTGAAGGACTACGAACCTCCCGCCATTGACCCTTCGCTCAAGGCGGAGCTGGAAGCCTTCGTCAGCACAAGAAAGGAACAACTGCCTGACGCCTGGTACTGAGCGACGGGCTTTTTGAAAGGAGTTGACTGGAATGACAAACTCGCAAGGCCCCATGAACCAGGCCATTAATCTCAGGTCCAAGTTCGGTCTGTTCTCCGAACACTGGGCGCCCCGGGTGATCGCGCAGATGAACGACTACCAATTCAAGCTGGTTCGGTTGCAGGGTGAGTTCGTCTGGCATAAACACAATGACACGGACGAGACGTTCTTGGTCATCGAAGGCTCCATGGTGATTGAGTTTACCGACCGGGTGGTTGAACTAAACCGGGGCGAGATGATTGTAGTCAGACGGGGAGAGGCGCATCGGCCATTTGCTGAGTACGAGTGTCAGGTCATGATTATCGAGCCGGCAGGTGTCGCCAATACGGGTGATACCGGCGGAGACCTAACTGCTGAGAACGACGTGTGGGTTTAAACGCCCATATGATCTTGCTGCTACTGTCTGGAGACTTGCATTGAAATTAACCTTTATCTATTTTGATTTTCCGTTCTGGCGCGTCGAGGTTGGAAGGATCGCGTTATTCATGGGCGGAATCGAATTTGGAAACAAAGTTGTCGGAAACGAGGAATTCACCCGAGCTTGGGGCACGGGTCGTCTGGACGACGGTACGGTAATTCCCTTCCACCAGCTACCCTGCCTGCTTGTGGATGGAGTCTCAATTGCACAGACCGCCGGCATCTCGCGATTTTGTGGAAAACTGTCGGGCCTGTATCCACGTGACGACGATATCCTCGCAGCACAAATTGATCAGTTTTTGGATTTCTCCACTGACGTGACCGAGTTGGTCTTTGCCACAGGCCGTGGTGACGATGATGAGATCAAAAAAGCCAAGCGCGAAGCCCTCGCTGAAGATGAATTGCTACGAAAACTCCAGATGCTGGAAAATTGCATTTCGAGCGGGGCGGATTGGGTGTTGGGCGCGGGCCTGGGCCTTGCTGACATCGCGATTTGGCGGCTAATGGGATGGCTCACCTCCGAGCGGGTGGATGGGATTCCCGCGGGTATCATTAGCGCTTTCCCCAAGATCTCGAAAGTGTGCCGGGCTGTTGATGCTTACCCGAGAATCCAGGAGTGGGTCAGCAAGACCTATCCTGTAGGTTATGTTCGTGGGCATTACGGCTGACGGATTAGAAGAGACGACAATGAGCGGGTACGCTGAGTTATCACCGGATGAGGCGCTGGTACTGATGAAATCAGAGAAAGCCTGTGTGATTGATATTCGGGACGTTAACTCGTTTTCCAATGCGCATATCTTGGGTGCGGTTCAGTTGGACCAGACCTCAATCGGTCCGTTTCTTGAAACCGCTGAGAAAGATGCTGCACTGGTAATCTATTGCTATCACGGGATCTCCAGTCACTCGGCCGCGTCGTTTTTTGTGGATCAGGGTTTTTCTCGGGTAACCCATATTGTGGGCGGGTTTGAAGCATGGCAGCGGCAGCGGCTGCCGGTGGCCAAGGACTGATGGGTAAAACATTCGCGCTTAAAACTCTATGCCAGAGACTATGTTCAATCTGAAAACTTGGCTGCTTGCTATCTTGTTTGTTGTTCATCTCGGAAATATAGTGGTCCGGGAATGGTCTAGGAGTTTGCCAGTACTCGTACCGGATGCTTCAGCGCCCTTCTGCATTCTGAACAGGCGCTTGGTGGAGTGTAGGATATTGTTTTTTGCGACACGTTGAGGACGGAGATTGCTCCTTATGGCACTAAACCTGGTTAATGCAATATTTCTCCGTATCCTCGCTCTGAATGGCGGTTTTTCCGGACCGAAGTAGCCTATGTACTCCAAAACAGAAGAGAAGATAGCAGTTGTAGGCGCAGGGATAGTGGGCATCTGTTGTGCCTGTTACCTGCAGAGATCCGGCTTTCGCGTGACGTTGATTGATCGTGGCGAACCCGCCATGCAGACATCCTTCGGTAACGCTGGGGGTATCAGTCCAGGGTCTGTTTCACCAATCGGCATGCCCGGTATGTGGAAACATATCCCCGGGTGGCTTCTTGACGATACGGGCCCTCTCTATATTAAGAGCAGTTATCTGATCAAGGCGCTTCCTTGGTTAACACGATTTCTTCTGGAAAGCCGCAGTGCTCGAGTAGCGGACATTTCCAAAGCGCTCGCATCACTCAACGGGCCGTGTTTCGAGGCCTTACAACCCTTGGTCGATGATGCTGGTGCTAGTCACATGATCAAGCGAAGCGGCCAACTGTTTGTTTACCGGTCTCGCAAGCACATGGAAAAGGACGCGCTTACGCATCAACTCCGGGATGAATCTGGCGCAAGACTGGAGTATTTGGATGCTTCACAGATCCGCGATCTTGAGCCCGCTCTGGCGCCGATCTTTGAGTCGGGTTACCTTATGCCCGACAACGGCCACTGCGAGGATCCATATGGGATGGCCCGGGCACTGGTGAGATTGTTTCTCGAGAGGGGTGGTAAATTCCAAAAAGCTGAAGTCAACGAATTTGGCTTTGGCCCGAATGGCGTCACCTGTGTAAAAACGTCTGCCGGTGATCTCCAAACCGATCACGCGGTCGTCTGCGCCGGAATCTGGTCAAAGAGTATCTGCGCTAAGTTGGGTTGGAAAATACCCCTTGAGTCGCACAGGGGATACCATGTCACTCTCGAAAATCCCGGCGCTTCTCTAAATCATATGTGTTTCCCGGTTGAAGACAAGTTTGCGATCACCCCGATGAGCATGGGAATTCGGATCGCCGGGACCGTGGAACTTGCAGGTGTCGACGCACCACCGAACTATGCTCGTGCTCAGGCGTTACTGAGGATGGGAAAAAAACTATTGCCCGGGCTCCGTACCGAGAGGGTTACTCAGTGGATGGGCCACAGGCCATGTTTTCCTGATAGCCTCCCTGTAATTGATAGATGTCCTAATCACAAGGGAATATTTTTCGCGTTTGGTCACGGCCATCAAGGACTATTAGGCGCATCTCAGACCGGTAAGGTAGTGGATGAATTAATACGAGGTGTACCTCCGTCAATGGATTTAAAACCGTTCAGCATAGAACGGTTTTAGCAACTTAGTCTTTAAGAGACTTTGGCAATAGCGCTAGAGAAAACGCTAGGTCTATGACCTTTACGAGTCATCCGGCGGCCTGTCGGGAAAATGCTCGCGGAGTGCCTGTTGGAGCATAGGAGAGAAAAGATCTTGCATATCCTTAATTTCAAAGAACTCACCGAGTTGGATATCTCTTATTCGTCGATCGCCAGTTTGATAACAAAGTTGTTGGTGGGCTGTAATAAGGGTGAAGCGGTCAGTCTGCCAAAACTCAGTTACTCCACCGGAATTGGCAATCTTTTCCAAGCCATGATGGCTGTCTCCGATGCACCATCCTACGCGACGGTCAAGGCAGTTGGATTATCACCAGAGAATTCGAAACGCGGGCTGCCTCATATCGGATCAACTGTCACGTTGTTTAATGCAACCACCGGCCTCCCAGTCGCGTTACTGGACGGCAGTTGGATAACGGCAGTGAGAACCGCCGCTATCACGCTTTTAGCGGCACAGCACTTGGCGCCATCGAAAAGTCGACGTATTGGATTAATAGGAGCGGGTGTACAAGCAAGAAGTCACCTGGCAGCGTTTCGGGAGCAGTTTCCCATCGACGAAGTAATGATCTTCAGCCGGACCGAACAAAGTGCCAAACAACTTGCCGATCAGATAGATCTGCCAGGCGGTAAGACCCATGTTTTGTCAGATCCGACTGAACTGCTACGAAACTCGGATATCGTGATTTCAACAGTACCGGCTGCGAAGGGGTTGATTCCGTTTCTGGATTCAAATCAGTTACCGTTGCCTTCATTTGCCGGCATGGTTGATTGCGGACGCTCCTGGCTACTGAATGACCTCCCAGCTAATGCCTGGGTGGTTATCGATGATCGAGAGCAAGATCGGCACTCTGATGCTGCATTGATTACGCCGACTCGTGTAAATCAGGATATGTTACAGCTTGTCTCAGATGGCTATCCTTCTGACGAGGAGTCCACTCGTCGCTTATTTATCTTTCGAGGCATGGCGATCGGAGATCTCGCCGCTGCGATCCTCGCCTACGAAACTGCAGTATGAATAAAATTTATACTCCCCGCCATTATGAAAACTATAGCCTTTGTGCTTCAACGGATCGCTCTACCTATCTCTTTCAATTTCGTCAGGTTATTTTGCCCGTTGCGTGATAAAAGGCATAAGATGCCGGTATGACACGTCCCGATAAAGACCCCGTGCTATCGGTTGACCCGATAGCGTTCATCCGCAAAGTCGAGAAGATTTGGCAAGCCCGGGATGGTGCTATGGCGGCGGCGGGTTACCCCGAAGACGCGATTGTGTATTACGGTCCGGGGCAATCACATAGCGGTGAACGCTTGCGGAGTTGGCCGGCGCGTTGGTTCGAGTATGCGCGTGACCTATCGATTACCAAGACCTATCGTGGCCACCACGGCAACTGCATCGCTGGTACTTGGATAAGTCGTTATACCCATCCCGAGACCGGTAAGCGAATTCTTGAGCGTGGGGCAGAGCTTTTTTATCTTCGCGGAGAAAAAGTCTACGAGCATCACATGTGGCAACACAGTTGACCTGAGGACGAGGTTCCGGAAGATGCAGGGTTCTCCACGGACTAACCTGTGTTGAGGTCGTTTCTGGCGGCTAACGCTTGGGACCGCCCAATTTTAATTGAATGCGGTGTGTTATCTACAGAGATGGTCTCAACCCCACTTGCTGCCTAACGTCCTAAATAGCGTTGCTACAGCGGCAGAGCAAAATAATTTTTTAGAGCGAGATAAATGAAAAATCAAACCATTAATTTCTTCGGATGGATACTTTTTACTGTTTCAGCATTAGGTTTTTGCGTCGCGAGTATCGGGAGTTTTTGGTCGATGTTTGGCAGTTGTTTCTTTTTG
>DPVA01000109.1:0-331 GCA_003529705.1 Gammaproteobacteria bacterium
ACCGTGATACGAAAGCAGATCCGGCCCAAAAACGGGCGATGATGAGTACGCAAGCCAGCCGGCAGTTGATTCTGGCGCTTCACGATCTCTGGAACAGCGGCAGCGTTGAGCAGATCCCGGAGATTTACGGAGAAAACTGTACAGTGCACTGGGCGAAAGGTTGGGGTCCTGCCTCAAGAGGGCACGCTCAGATTAAAGAAGCCATTCTTCACACCCGAAGTATCTTTCCCGACTGGCACGAGGACGTGTTGGATATGGTCGTCACACCCGACAAGGTGGTGACCCGCTATTGTTCAACGGGAACCCAGCATAAAGAGTATCTGGGGATTGC
>DPVA01000109.1:648-826 GCA_003529705.1 Gammaproteobacteria bacterium
GATTGCGGCCACAGGAAAAAAAGTCCAATTTGAGGAGATCTCTATCTATCGTATCCAGGATTCTCTGGTCGTGGAGCAATGGTGTTTGGGCGATGATCTGCACTGTATTGCGCAGCTTGAAGGTGGAGGGAAGCCGCGCACTGGATAAACCAGAGCGAAACAATCAATGAATTCCGAT
>DPVA01000109.1:1158-2674 GCA_003529705.1 Gammaproteobacteria bacterium
TGCGAAAACTGGCGATTCTCCTGATGATCGCAAGTTCTGTCGTGATCAGTTTTTCAGGCTTAATTGTCCGGATTCTGGAAGTCGGCCCTTTGGTGATGAATTTTTACCGCGGTATGTTTTTGATGTGCTCGGTCATGGTACTGCTGGTGGTGCGTTACCGGGGCGCCACGATTGTTCGGGTGATCAGCGTAGGATGGTCGGGGATCATCGCGGGGATAATGCTGGCGGCTGCCGCGATCACGTTTTTGCAGTCACTCACCCACACTACCGTGGCCAATACGTTATTTGTCCTCGCCGCTATTCCCTTCGTGACAGCAGGCCTCGCCTGGATCTTTCTGAAGGAACGTCCCAATTCAGCAACGCTCATCACGATGGTCATCGCCTTTGCAGGTATCGTCATCATGATCGGCGAGGGTTTTACCATCGGCGCTGCCTATGGAAACGTCATGGCCCTGCTGACAACTCTCAGCTTTTCGATTTATGCCGTGCTGGTCAGGCGTAACCGTCAGGTCGATATGTTGCCCGCGATACTGATTTCCACTTTTATCATCATGGCGGTGGTGGCGCTGATGCACCAAGGCGAACTCGAGATCTCCCGTCAGGATCTATGGCTTTGCCTGCTATGGGGCGGTGTCATGTCCGGATTTACCAGCGCCTGCTTCATTGTGGCTTCAAGGCACATCGTAGCTGCGGAGCTGACGATCTTCATGCTGCTGGAGTTCGCGCTGGGGCCGGTGTGGGTATGGCTCTTCGTTAACGAGAGCCCCTCCCGCTGGACTCTGGTTGGGGGCGCTTTGGTGATCTGTGCTGTGCTTGGAAGATCATTTGCGGAATTCAGGTCTCGCGGGTCATCCGGTCACGCCGTCTGACCGCTTGCAGTGATCCGAAGACCAAAGGTGTCAGGCAGGGACTGTGTGAATGACGCCTTTCTCATTCCCCACGACCCGAGTCTGGCGCATCCGTCGACGCCAGCGGGCGGCATCATAACCGGCTCCGCGATGCAGCAAGCATCGGTTGTCCCAGATCACGGTCTGTCCTGCTGCCCACGCGTGGCGGATGATGTGCGCCGGCTCAGTCGTGTGTTGGAGTAGTCGGTCAAGCAGTTCGCGGCTTTCAACGCCAGACATTCCAACAACGGAACGCGCGTGAGACCCGATGTAGTAGTTTTTAAGGCTGTTTCCGGGATTGGTGCGCACCATGGGGTGCATGACCGGCGGCAGGGATGCCGCATGATTGGGATTAACAGGGGCTATTGTGCTGCGCGAGAAAACATAGTCGTGGATGACGTGCATTGACGCAAGACGCTGTTGCTCATCCTGAGATAAACGCTGATAGCCGGATCGCATACTGACAAATTCCGTCTCCCCGCCCACCGGAGGCACCTCATAGGCGTGCAGAATCGAGACAAACGACGGAGTCTCACGGAACGACGAGTCCGAGTGCCATAACTGATTGCCGCTTTGATAGCGTGCGTTCGTTTGATCCTGCAGGTTGCCGTCATCCTTCACGTTGCCTA
>DPVA01000081.1 GCA_003529705.1 Gammaproteobacteria bacterium
GCGGCAGAAGCCGGTCCATCGGTAAACCCCACGAAGTTCAGTGCCAGCACGCCGTCGGCGGCGAGCAAACGATCGAGATCGCGGAGCATCTCCAAGCTCAAAAGATGACTGGGTACCGAACCGCCGGTGAAACAGTCGTGGATTATAAAATCGTAGCGTTTTTCGAGATTGCGAATCTCATAGCGAGCATCGCCGACCACCAGCGCACCAGGCGGCTTAAAAAGAAAAAAGTCTCCTGCCGCCTGCGCGACAACCGGATCGATCTCGATCGCATCCGTCGCGACGCCCTGCTTTTCGAGCTCCATCGCGATATGCCCCCCGCCCAGACCAACCAGCAGTGCATTTTGCCCTCTAGGGTGCAAATGCGGCAATTGAGAAATGATTTGCTGGTACATGAGTACAGTGCCCTTGGTATCGAGCCGCAGAGCACTGATGACCGAGGCATCCGAGAGCATCCAGCGCACCCGGCGTTCACGATCGTCGATAATTCTCACCCAGCCATAGTGACTCTCCTCCTCGTGTACCAGCCGGTAATCGCCCGACGCGGACGGTGCTCCGCCGGGCTTCAACCACAACCCAGCACCGGTCACAATCCCTACGAGCACGACCTTGCCCAGCGAATCGAACCCCCTGCGCCGTTCGTACAGTGCAACTAAGGCCGCCAAAAGAACTAGAGCCATGCTGACGCTGTAGAGAATCACCCGCGAGCCCAACTCCGGCAGCAGGAAAAAGCCCAGAAGCAACGTGCCTATCACGCTGCCGACCGTACTGATTGCATAGACAGTACCGGCAGCCATTCCCACACCTTCACGGCGCAAGGTCGCCATCTTGATCACCTGTGGACCGACCATTCCCAACAAAGTCAACGGCGTGGTAAAGAGCAGCAGCGCACTGACAAAAGCTCCCCCACGCATCCCCAGCACATCGGTCCATAACAAGATCGGACGACTCAAAAAAGGGATCGCGGCAGTCGCCAGCCCAGCTAGAGCGATCGCGTAGGAAAGCCGAAACCGCGTCTCGCGGTCGGCTACCATCCCACCGAGATAATAGCCCAATGACAATGCGATCAGCGCCACCGAAATCAGCGACGACCACACGTAAAGGCTCACCCCGTAAAAAGGGCCGATTATCCGCGTACCCAGAAGTTCGAGCATCATCACGGCAGCCCCAGTCGTCGCTACCGTGCCATAGAGCAACAACCGATCCTGGTGACCCAACATCAGTTGCTCTTCTTGTTTCTCATTCACCATATCACTCGCATTAATCGCAGTTTTTTATCGTTTGCTCGTCCAATGCCACAAGGAGATCCCATGCCTAGATAAAATTCAAAAACAAATGATTCACCTTTTCATCAATTCCTCAATTAAACCGGAACCCATTCGGTACCAAGTTTTCTATCGAGTTTCAGCCGGCCCAAAAGATAAGAGTATTGTCATTGAAGTGATAGGATTTTTTACTTTGTAGCAAGGAAACAAATTGTGGAACCGCGGATCTCGATACAAGACATTCTCCTTGTAGCGAATAACACGGATCCTTATATTCGGCCGTTATGGTCGTATTCATTTGACGTACCAAGAGCCCTCGGCTCAATCGCCTGCTCTTGCCAACAAACTCGGAATTCTTTCATAGTACTCGACCCCTGCCTTCTCTTTTTCGCGATTCCATTCGACCTCTTTACTCATATCGAGTGCATGTCCGTAACGTAGAGATCTAATAAGCCATCGCTGTCCCAATCAAAGACCTGAATACCCATCGAACCCCAGGGCGTCCTGGGAAAATATTCCCGGCTTTTGCGCACGAAGCGACGCCCCTGGTCGTTTTCGTAGTATTGGTCAGAGCCCTGCATATTGAGAATATAGAGATCCTGCCAACCATCCGCGTTAAGATCTACTGCGCTGGCGTCTCCCGTCCAACTCGCATCCTCTAGCCCCATCGACTGAGAGACCTCAATGAAACGGTTGTTGCCCTGATTTTTGAAGAGCGCACTCTTTTCGCCACGACCGGGTTCGAGGTGGAGAGAGAAGGCGTTTTCACGGCCGGGATAATAGGAACTGCCAGCACTGGATACGACGGTCTGCTCGCGTGTGTAATCACCGACATTGCAGAGAAAGAGATCGAGTAAGCCATCGCGATGTTAGTCGAAAAACACGGCGGCCGATGGATGGCCTCGATAGTCGATACCGCTACCGATAGCGATATCGGTAAAACCACCACGACCATCGTTTTCAAAGAGCACATTGCCATCGCGTACCGCGGTGACGTATAGATCTGGATCACCGTCGTTATCGATATCGGCGAAAGAAGCCGAAACCGAAATCCGATCTGCAAGAGCCAATTCCGGCGTAGTCCAGTTGGCAAAGCGACCCTCGCCCAGATTCCTCCATAGCTTATTGCCCCCTGATTTATTGACCAGGAACAGATCCGGCAAGCTGTCCCCATCGATATCAGCTGCCGCCAGACCACAACCGAGATCATAGTGAACTGGCAAATAGCGTTTTCCCGAATCATCCGTGATCCGGTTGCGAAATATAATGCCGCTTTCTTCGAGTCGATCAGTGAAAGAAAAGTCGGAGCGAACGGAAGACCCAGCAGCCAACTCGAACTGGATCTGACGACGCTGAAGAAGCCACGGAGGCTTGCGAATCGACGGCGGTACATGAAGACGGCTGGAGAAACGCGGCGGCCCCTCCGCTATAGAATCATATGGGTTGTCGCCAATCACGACCGGCAATAACTGGAGAAGCACTATTACAATACATGCGCACAGGAGATGAGTATTTTCTTAGCTGGCGACACGCCTAAACGTCCACCGCCAGCACACGGCAAATTCGCTCTTCGTGAACAATTTGTCGCACACTCATAATCGAGTCCGTAAGACTATCCATAGAATCTCTCGATCAGTTCGGCCGGCTTACCATCGACCGTTGCCGGATCAAGCGCTGCCTTGCCAAAGACGAGCTGAAAGGTCTGACCCGTATCCAGCGTACGAGTCTCGGCATCCATATAGGTCACACTGAAGGCTCGGCGCGCTGAAGCCGTGCTATTGGTCCCCGAACGGTGCAAGAGGAAATTGTGCAATAAAATAGCCTCTCCCGCCTCGGCCTCGAGGTCGATCACAGCTTCCGCTGGCGCGTAGCGGTCCTGGTCTTCCGGTTTGAGCCAGTGTCTTTGGTTGATAATGCCGTACTGGTTGCTGCCGGGCACAATCTGCATACAACCGGTGGCTTTAGTCGCATCGTCTAAGGCCGTCCACAAAGTGATAATGGGATTCTGGTCGATGCCCCAACCAGCACCCACGTCCTGATGCCAACCCAATGGCTGGCTCCGGCCGGGCGGTTTGTTCATCAACATTGAGCGAAAAACCGAAACCTCCTCACCGATATAGCGACGGGTGATCTGG
>DPVA01000183.1 GCA_003529705.1 Gammaproteobacteria bacterium
ATCATCTCCAGCTTGAGTGTGTAGAGGGCAGATTCTTCTTCACAGTCCGAAATTCGCTGGTAAAGCATCAGGCGGGCGTGAACGTCGTGGATAAAGGCCTCCGGAATATAGGCGCTCGATTCAGTATCCACTTCGCTTGCCGACCGTTTGGGCGGGGGCGAGGAAAGTTTTTCGCCGCTTAGGTCTCGGATAGCCTTATTCAGGAAATCGCTATACATCGAAAACCCAATTTCCTCGATGATCCCGCTTTGTCCTTCACCAAGGAGTTCTCCGGCGCCACGGATCTCTAGGTCGTGGTTGGCAAGGGCGAATCCGGCGCCAAGTTCTGTCAGGTTTTCAATTGCCTCTAGCCTCCTTTTCGCAGGTTCGCTCATAAATTCGGGATCGGGAACGAGGAGAAACGCGAAAGCCTGGTGGCGTGAGCGGCCGACCCGGCCGCGCAGTTGATGCAGTTGAGCGAGACCGAAACGGTCTGCCCGGTTCATGATAATCGTGTTGGCGGTAGGAACGTCAATGCCACTCTCTATAATGGTGCTGCAGACCAAGATGTCAAAACGCTGGTGGTAGAAATCCCGCATTACGGACTCCAACCCACCTTTTGGCATCTGACCGTGGCCGACTTCGATAGACGCCTCGGGAATCAGTACCCGCAGATCTTCAGCTACCCGCTCGATAGTGCTGACGTCATTATGGAGAAAATAGACCTGACCACCACGATGCAGTTCGCGCAGACAGGCTTCTCGAATCAGATGGTTTGAATACCGATTTACTGTCGTTTTTATTGACACTCTGCCAGGGGGTGGAGAGCCGATCAGTGAAATAGATCGTAGTCCTGCCAGAGCAATATTCAGGGTTCGGGGAATGGGTGTTGCAGTCAGGGTGAGAACATCAACCTCTTCACGGAGTTGCTTTAAGCGCTCCTTCTGGCGAACACCGAATCGATGTTCCTCGTCGATGATGACGAGACCCAGGTTTCGGAAATCGAGATCCTGCTGGAGCAACCGATGCGTGCCTACCACTATGTCAATCGCTCCCTCCTGAATCTCATTTACGAGAGCTCTATTTGCGGCCTGCGTCTTGAAGCGTGAGAGGCTCTCAATTCGAACAGGGTAGTCGGCAAACCGTTCGTTAAAGACGTCATAATGCTGATTAGCCAGTAAAGTGGTTGGTGTCAGGACGGCAACTTGATATCCACTCTGAGCGACCACGAAAGCCGCGCGGAGTGCCACTTCAGTCTTCCCGAACCCAACATCACCACATACGAGTCGATCCATCGGTACGGGAGCGCCAAGGTCCGCGAGGACCTCTTCGATAGCTTGTTCTTGGTCGGGCGTTTCGTCGTAAGAAAATCCTGCTCGAAAACCCATGTACTCATCCTGCGGAACTGAAAAGATGCGGCCGGGACGTAGAGTACGTAACGCCTGTGTTTTTAGCAGTTCAGCTGCAGCGTCATGCGCTCGCTTTGTCGCTCGCTTTTTCGCTTTTCTCCATTGGTCGCTGCCCAGGCGATGCAGAGGTGCGTTTTCGGGGTCTCCACCGATGTATCGAGAGAGCACATTGATACTCAACACCGGTACATATAATTTTCCATCATCCAAATACCGAATGACCAGAAATTCGTTCTTCTGGCCGTTGAGATCAAGCCAGTGGAGCCCACCGAATCTGCCAACCCCATGCTCAATATGAACCACAGGGTCACCGTCATGTAATTCGGCGAGGGAGCGAATAATCGCCTCTGGGTTCTGGGTTCGTTCTTTTCGACGCTGGTGGACCCGCTCGCCATAGAGTTGGGACTCGACAATGATTTCAACAGGAGGTGCAACGGTCACGAGTCCTCGGTCCAGCGGAGAGGAAGTAATGGTGTTGCACTCAAAGCCGCCTTCCAGGAGTTCTGGCCAACTACCGACTTCCTCCACGTGAAGGCCGTGACCCGCCAGAAGTTCCTGCAATGCCCGAGCGCGCCCGGGAGTTTCAGTGCTCAGCAGCACCTTGGGTCCTGATGAGTTACCTAGACGCTCGGTCAATGCTGAGAAGGGTGTGGAGGACTTGTGGTCGACCGGATAGGACGGAGGCGGTCTCGCGAAATCCGAATTTGAATGTTCAGATATAGGTCCAAGAACTTTCACAGGACCGGATTCGGAAATAGTCTTGATCGCAAGTTCAGGATTTAGACAAAGTATCTCTGGAGAAAGCGGCTGCCTTTCAGGATCGAGGCTGCAGTGCTCGAAACGATCTTTGATCCCCGCCCATTCAGACCGAAGTTGATCCTGCCAGCTTTGCGGGACCACCCATTGAGTACCTTGGGGAAGATAATCAAAGATCGTACTCGGGGATTCGAAAAAGAGCGGAAGATAAAACTCGATACCTGCAGGAAGTCGGCCTTGGGAGACTTCCCGGTAAATCATTGATGACTGCGGATCACCGGCAAAGAATCGACGATAGGACTTTCGAAACTGCTCGATTGCGGGTTGGTCTGTGGGGAACTCTCGGGCGGGAAGCACACTCAGTGCTGGCGTGTCACCCGTCGACTTTTGGGTATCGGGATCAAATAGGCGGATCTTTTCAATTTCGTCACCAAATAAATCCAGTCGAAAGGGTGAGTCCGCCCCCATTGGGAAGACATCAATAATGCCTCCACGTATTGCATATTCTCCCTCGGACATAACCTGGGAGACGCCCAAATAGCCTGCGTCCGCTAATCGATCGCGAAGTCGCAGCGGATCAATTGCAGTCCCGCGGGAGAGATTAAAGGTTGACCCGGAGATGAAGGACCTCACGGGGAGGTGAAACAAAATCTGCTCGGGACAGAGCAGAAGGATAAAGGGCTCTGAACGGCATAGACGCTCCATGGTTTGAATGCGCTGAGACGTGATCTCAGGATGGGGGGAGTAGCGATCGTAAGGGAGGCATTCCCAACCTGGCAGCGTGCAAACGCGGCCAGCATCTTGCGCCAGGAAAAACCCCAACTCATCGACCAGAAGATCCAACTCCCGGACGGACGATGCAATGAAGGCAGTGTGGGCTGTAGTCTCGCTTAATTGAGCGATTCTCAGTGCTAACGCCGAACCCGGAGAATGTGACCACCAGGTTGCGGATATTGTCTTTTCCGAAGCCGACGGAACGGCAGATGATAGTGGCACAGGGGAACGCGTTGAAAATAAATTGCTATTTTATCGTAAACTCGAAGTTGACCTGTCCTCACCAACCCGTGAAATCAGTCATCAGTGAATACGAGAATCTGGGCGATCGTACCTGCGGCCGGGATTGGTGCACGGTTCGGTAGCGATCTGCCAAAGCAATATCACGAACTCGCGGCAACGCCAATTATTGTCCGGACGTTGCAGCGGTTGGGTAGAGTTAATCGGATTTCAGGTATTGGCGTTGGTATCGCGGCCGATGATACGGTTTGGCCGAAAATTTCCTCTGGACTGTCCGAGTCGATTTGGTCTTTCGTGGGTGGCCCGACCCGGCTAGAAACAATTAGCAACGGACTTAAGGAGTTGATCAATCGGGATGAAGGCGACGGCTGGGTTTTGATTCACGATGCAGTCCGGCCCTGCGTGCGCATCGAGGACGTGGATCGCCTGATTGATGCTGTTGATTTCGAACCTCCCGGCGGATTGCTTGCGTCACCAGTCGTTGATACTGTGAAGTCGACGGATTCGACGGCACGAGTTATCCAGACGGTATCACGGGTAAATCTCTGGCACGCTCAGACTCCGCAATTATTCCCAGTAGGGTTACTCCAGAAAGCGGTAACCAAGGCAATCGACCAGCAGCTCGAGTGCACCGACGATGCACAGGCGATTGAGCAGTTGGGATTGCGTCCAAAGATAGTCGCGTGCGCGGACCATAATTTCAAGATAACCCATCAATCGGACTTAGTCCTTGCTGGGTTGGTCCTTTCTCAACAGGACTCGAACACATGTTCCGGGTAGGCCAGGGTTACGACGTTCATCGCCTCGAGCCAGGACGTGATCTCTGGATTGGGGGCGTCCAGATTCCATTTCCAAAGGGCCTTTCAGGGCACAGTGACGCGGATGTTTTGCTCCATGCAATTTGCGACGCACTCCTTGGGGCTGCTGCTGCAGGAGATATTGGATTTCATTTCCCCGACTCGGATTCAGCGCATAAAGGACGGAAAAGCCGAGAGTTTCTTCAGCGAGTGCGTGACGTTGTACTTACCAGCGGCTGGTTGATCGGGAATATTGATGCTACTGTGGTTGCTGAAAAGCCCAAACTTATGCCGTACATTGACGAGATGCGTAGCAATGTAGCGGCAATTCTGCAGATCGAACTGTCTCAGGTTAGTATCAAAGCGACCACCACTGAAGGACTTGGATTGACGGGTCGGGGCGAGGGGATTGCGGCGCTTGCGGTGGCAATGCTTACGAGCGAACCTTTTGGGTGATTACATAAAATGCGCCGCTACCTCCATCCGCGGGCGATGCCCAGCAATACGCTTTTACCCAGATTTGTCTCTGCAGTAGATCTAACGCGGCGAAGCGTACGGGTGAATAACCTTCCCGGGAATGCGATCCTTTTCCTGTGATCACGAGCAGGCAGTTGAGACTAAAGTCAGTATGAACTTCGATAAAGTTGGCCAGAGCAGTTTCCGCCTCTGCTACGGTTTTTCCGTGAAGGTCAATTGTGGCGCTAGGCCGGTAACGGCCCTGGCGTAAATCCTTCAATACTACTGCGGGTAGATCGGCGCGGTAAAATAATTCTCCTTCTTCGCGGGAGACTCCTGGAGCCGCGCGTTGACTGGTTTGTGGCATATTCCTCTTTACCTCCTGCCGAGGTGCTGCAGCGCGTGGTTCATCGATCAATCGATCGACGTTGGCAACCGCGGTCCGGAATAACTCGGTATCCTCCGGGGAGAGTTCGGTACGAGGTAGGGACTTTTTAGCCATGCGACGTCCTTAATCCGTCTGGTCAAGAAAGCGTTTTGCATCTAGGGCGGCCATGCATCCGGTTGCCGCAGAGGTGACGGCCTGCCGGTAGACGTGATCCATCACGTCTCCGGCGGCAAACACACCAGGAACGCTAGTAGTGGTTGCCTCGCCATCGATCCCGGACTTGACCCGGATATACCCGCCGTTAATGTCTAACTGATCAGTAAAAAGTTCGGTATTGGGCGTATGACCAATCGCGATGAATACCCCATGAACGTCGAGCGCGCTCTGGGTTTGCGTCAGGGTATCTTGAAGTTGAATACCGGTGACCCCGGTGCCGTCGCCGAGCACTTCGCTAAGGGTATGGTTCCAGGCTATATTGATGTTACCGCCATCACCCGTGCGCGCGACTAACTGGTCCTGAAGGATCGCCTCGGCGCGTAGGCTGTCTCGCCGATGGACCAGAGTGACGGTCGAGCAGATATCCGAAAGGTAAAGGGCTTCCTCAACCGCCGTGTTACCGCCACCGATGACTGCGACCGGTTTATCCCGATAGAAGAAACCGTCGCAGGTGGCACAAGCCGATACTCCTTTACCTTTATAGGATTCCTCTGAATCCAAACCAAGATATTGCGCAGACGCGCCGGTGGCAATGATCAAGGCGTCACAGGTATAGGTGCCCGCATCACCCCGCAGCGTAAACGGACGTTCAGCCAGTTCTGCGGTATGGATGTGATCAAAAAGCACTGTTGTGCCAAATCGTTCAGCGTGGGTGAGCATGCGCGCCATCAAATTTGGGCCCGTCAAGTCATGCGGGTCCCCTGGCCAGTTGTCTACGTCGGTGGTCGTCATCAACTGACCGCCCTGCGCGATTCCGGTAATCAAGACCGGCGAAAGGTTCGCCCGCGCGGCATAGACCGCGGCGGTATAACCGGCAGGTCCAGAACCAAGAATCAGTAGGCGACAATGCTGCTGGGAATCCATTTCATGCTCCGTAAGTGATTTCTGGCCGTATTTTCCCAAGAACGCAGTTGGGAATCCATAAACCCGGGAGAAAGATTTTCATTCTTAGGAATAACATCAGGATTCGATATAATTGCCATTTAGTTTGGTCTAACGGCCAAGAGGTTGACTTTCTTTGGCCCAGGCAAAAACAAAAAATACCCGGAACACTTCTGAGCCTGGCATTCCACCAAGACTTGTTGGTCTCGGCCGAGAGGTGCTGGTCATTGCCTTGGCGGCGTTGACTGGATACCTGCTAATTTGTCTGGTTTCTTATTCGTCGACTGATCCCGGCTGGACTTCGACGGGCGATGGAGGCCCGATTAAGAATCTTGGCGGACGGTTTGGCGCTTGGTTTGCCGACCTGTTTCTGCATGCGTTTGGGTATTCTGCCTATCTTTTCCCTCTGATTTTCGCGTTCTTGAGCGTCCGTATCCTCAGAAATCGGTCTAAAACGTCAAGTCCGCAGGCAAGAGCTGCTCATGGGGTCGGGCTGGCGCTCACCGTATTTGCCGCGTGTGGAATCGGGTTTCTCCACTTCAGCAGTACGGCCTCGGGGTTGGGCTTTTCCGGTGGGGGTTGGCTTGGCCTCGTGACCGGTGGTTGGCTGCTTGATGCTTTCGGGTTGGTGGGGGCAACCGTTTTGCTTCTCGTGGCGCTGGTCGGCGGAATCTCGTGGACCCTTGATATCTCTTGGTTCACCGTGATGGATCGCCTCGGAGAGCAGGCTTGGGGATGGTCAGAGTGGGTGAAGATCTGGCTTTCGGAGTTGGCGGACAAGACCAAGGGTGCAAGATCTAGGAAACAACGTCAAGAAACCGTTGCCGAAATCAGACGGGAACGCGAGCACAAAGAGCCGCCTCGCATTGAGCCTAAGATTCAGACGGCTAAAGAGGGAGTCCGTTTTCAAAAAGAAAAGCAGGCATCCATACCTCTTTTTGTCGACGGCAAGGCTCCGCAAGGTGATTTGCCTGCGCTGAAGTTGCTCGATCAGCCGGACGAGCAGGCCGGAGGGTTCAGCAAAGAAACGCTGGAAATGATGTCGCGGCTGGTTGAAAAAAAGTTACGCGACTTTAATGTCAATGTCACCGTTGTCTCTGTTCAGCCCGGCCCGGTGATTACGCGTTTTGAGATCGATCCGGCTGCCGGTATCAAGGCCAGCCAGATCGTTGGCCTGTCACGGGATTTGGCCCGGGCACTGTCCGTTGTCAGTGTTCGCGTGGTAGAGAACATTCCCGGGAAAACCTATATTGGCCTTGAGATTCCAAATGAGAGTCGTGAAACGGTGTTTCTTCTCGAAGGACTCGCGTCGGAGGTGTATGAGACAAGCAAGAGCCCACTTACTGTGATCCTCGGTAAGGATATTGCGGGAGAAGCAGTGGTGTCCGATCTCTCCAAGATGCCTCATGTATTGATTGCCGGAACGACGGGGGCTGGAAAATCAGTCTGTGTTAACGCCATCGTTCTCAGCATTCTCTATAAAGCGACACCAGAGGATGTGCGGATGATCATGGTTGATCCGAAAATGCTGGAACTTTCGGCCTACGACGGAATTCCCCATCTGTTGACGCCAGTGGTTACAGACATGCAAAAGGCGGCGAACGCGCTGCGGTGGTGCATTGTGGAGATGGACCGGCGATTCCGTCTGATGGCGGCCCTTGGGGTTCGCAATATCGTTGGCTACAACCGGAAAGTAGAAGCGGCCATCAACAGTGGCAAGCCTCTGGATGACCCCCTCTTTGAGCCGATACCCGGGGACGATGCACCGGCGCTGAAGCTCGGTAAGATTCCCTACGTGGTCGTCATTATTGATGAGTTTGCGGATCTGATGATGGTAGTTGGCAAGAAAATTGAAGAGTTGATCACCCGGATCGCTCAACGAGCTCGGGCCGCGGGTATTCATCTGGTGCTCGCTACACAGCGTCCCTCTGTAGACGTAGTCACCGGCTTGATCAAAGCTAACATCCCGACTCGAATAGCCTTCCAGGTTTCTTCTCGGGCTGATTCGAGAACAGTTCTTGACCAGATGGGAGCAGAGCAACTGCTTGGACACGGGGATATGCTGTTTCTTCCGCCTGGAACCGGCTTTCCGGTTCGTGTCCATGGGTCTTTTGTCTCGGACCAGGAGGTGCATCGTGTCGCAGAGGAGTTGAAGAGCAGCGGGACGCCCGACTACCTCGAGGCCGTTATTGACAGTTCGGCATTGAGCACCGCCGCAATCGGGGAAGGGAGCGATGAAAGCAGTAATGGCGAGGATGACCCCCTCTACGACAAGGCACTTGCATTTGTCACCGAGACACGTCGGGCCTCGATCTCGTCAGTGCAGCGCCACCTTCGGGTGGGCTATAACCGGGCCGCCCGAATGATCGAATCAATGGAAGCCGCGGGCGCGGTCGGGCCGCTTGAAAACGGTAAACGTGAAGTGCTCGCACCGGGGCCTTCAGAGTAATGACGCGGGGAAGTCAGACGGTGATGGTCGACCGGCGCGGGTTTTGTCAGATTTTATCCTTGGGCGCGATTGGAGGATTGAATGTATTGCCGCAGGTCGCAAAAAGTACAACAGTTGGACCCCTCGAGCGTTTTTTTTCACAGGTGCGAACCCTGCATGCGGCGTTCCGGCAGTCGGTCCTAACCGAAGATCTTGATCTTATAGACCAGAGCGATGGCGAGTTGTGGCTTTCTCGGCCGGGGAGGTTTCGATGGGACTATGGAGTCCCGTTGGAACAAGTGGTCGTGGCCGATGGCGAGGAATTATGGGTCTACGACCCGGGACTGGAACAGGCGGTAGTCAGAAAGCAGGACGAGACGCTTGGCGACACGCC
>DPVA01000185.1 GCA_003529705.1 Gammaproteobacteria bacterium
ACCAACCCATCACTAAACCGCCCGTTTGGACTGTCGATGATGCTTCCTTATTGTTGCGGTTGCGCCACCCAGCCTAGCCTGGGTGGCGCAACCGCGCTGGATGCCCTCGAACACTCTCTGTATGCAAGGCCGCCTATTAACCGGTTTGTCGATCCTGGCGATCGGGGCGTCCAATATTTAGCGATCCGCTACACGGAGCCTCTGCTCTCGGCCGGTATCAACTGCTCCGTCGGGAACATCGGCGACTCGTATAAAAACGCCCTGGATGAAACCCTCGGCGCCGTGTTCAAGACTGGCGTGATCGGCCGTCATGGTCCTTGGCGCAACGTGCAACATGTGGAATTCGCAAGCCCTCGAATGCGGAAGCGGAAAATGATTTACCAGTCCACGGCTTTTAGGGCCGATCAGACACATCCCGCCCGCCGCGTGCGAGCAGCAGTACTGCGAGCTGCATTACAATAAACAACACTCAACCCAGGCCATAGCAGGATCCAGCTGCGCACAAACCCGGAGCGATTCATAGGCACAGAAACTACGAACCATGGAGATGGCTACAAGATGTTAAAAATGCGACCGTCAGTTTTCTGCTGCACCCTGCTCCTACACACATATAGTGTCGTTGCACAGCCGACACGGGACCTGACCGTCGAAGAGATGGAAACGGAGCAGCGCGTAGCGTTGATCATCGGCAATTCCAAGTATTCAAATGCCCCCCTCAAAAATCCGGTTAATGATGCCTCGGATATGGCTGAGGTGATGAAGAATGCCGGTTTCCACACCATTCTGGCATTGGACAGCGATGCCAAGAACATGACCAATGTCATCCGTGAGTTCGGAAGGCGCATTCAGAAAGGTGGGGTGGGGCTCTTTTACTACGCAGGTCATGCGGTGCAGGTCAACGGGGAGAACTACCTCATTCCCGTTAATAGTGACATTACATCGGAGGACGAAGTCCCCTTTGAGGCCGTCAATGCCTCCCGGGTGCTGGCCAAGATGGAGACAGCCGGAAACCGGGTGAACATTCTCATACTGGACGCCTGTCGCAACAATCCCTTTCCCGGAAGCTCCCGCTCCGCTGCGCGGGGCTTAGCGAAGATGGACGCTGCGCGAGGCACCTTCGTGGCTTACGCTACCAGTCCAGGACGAGTTGCCTCGGATGGTGACGGTAGGAATGGTCTGTATACTCAGATGCTGCTTAAGCATATCAACTTGCCGGGTAAAAAACTGGAGGAGGTCTTCAAGGCTGTTCGGACGGATGTGTTGAAGGCTTCACCGGAGCAGGTGCCCTGGGATTCCTCATCTCTGACCGGCGAATTCTATTTTCAAATACCAGATTCTCATGAGCGAGTTCCCGTCAAGCCCATCCATACCATCAGCAAGTCAAACGATGCAAAAGGCAGCAAGCCGTGGTTGTGGATCTTGCTCGGTGGCGCTGCCGTCGCCGGCACCGGTGCTACACTGCTCGGTGGCGGCGGTGAAGATAGCGGTGATGAAGGGACCGCCGCCCCCCCGACCGGCATGATTGAAATCAACATAGAGGCACCTTAAACCGACATGACGAGACTTAAAGCCAGGGTGAAAGTGGCAACCATGCTCCTGCCCGTTACCCTTCTTTTGAGCACGTGTGACACAGACAGGCCTACCGGGTTCGACGCAACCGGTAACATTCTAATTGACGCTGTAGTTTCGCCAATGCCAGTTATTGGAGCCGGGGTTTCTGCCAAGATTGCCCCGTCCCGAGCACGAGTTCGAGTCTCCGGTGAGGGCATGACTACATTCGAATCTCTGATCCCTGTTGTTGACGGAAGGGTGAGGCAAACTATAGCCGATATTCCCGTTGGGGAACGTACGGTCAGTATAGACTTCGAAGCCTTGAATGGTGAGCGATTATGGGAAGGCTCCACAGAAGTTACGGTTATTGCGAATCAGTCTTCTGTAGCAACAATCGAGCTTCAGCGGGTCAGTAATATCCGACCAGAAGTTCGCGGTATAGTTATCTCTCCGGCGACTGTGATTGTGGAGGCGTTGGTCCACTTTCAGGCAGATGTAGAAGATCTCCACGACGCTACCGATTCGTTGGAGGTGCGGTGGGATTTCAACAATGACGGGACCTTCGAAGTGGACTGGACCAAAGAAAAATCACACCAAACCAGCTTCGCATCATCAGGCACCTTCACCACTAAACTCGAAGTCAAGGATAGGACCGGGTTGATCAACACGGTCAACAAGGACGTAGAGGTGTTGAGACCCAACGCTGCCCCGGTTGCCGAGATAGAGGATGCACCAACGGAAGTCTTATTGGGCGAGACCATCGTCGTACGGGGCAAAGCAACTGACCAGGAAGACGGTGTACTGTCATATCGCTGGCGGGGTGAGCACGTAGCCGCCGTACTGTCAGATACGACCAGCATCGCGCCTGGTTTTACTCCTGACTCTGCTGGAAAGTACACTTTTGTTTTCGTAGCGATTGACGAGAACATGGTGGAGAGCAATCCCGTTGAAATCACGATAAATGTGCCGCAACCCGGTCCGGTGGCAGCTTTCCTCGCCAATCCGACGAGCGGCAAGGTCCCGCTGGAGGTCACATTTACCAACGAATCCCAATATGGGGAGACGTATCTTTGGTCTTTGGGGACTGGTGATACGTCGGAGGATGTAACGCCCTCTCCTTACTCGTACAACGAGACCGGTAACTACACCGTTATTTTGAAAGTGTTCGGCGCACAGGGACAGGTTGACTCGACGCAGAAGGAAATTTCCGTCACGGATATAGATCGTCCCGACTTGTTGGTTGAACTGGTAATGATTGAGAGTGGAACAGGCGGCGAAATCAGCGCGGTCAATGAAAATCAACATGTG
>DPVA01000151.1 GCA_003529705.1 Gammaproteobacteria bacterium
ATTGCGAGGGCAAGCAACGGAGATCGAAGGGCACTGCCCCCCGGAAAGCGCGGCGTTGGCAGTCGGTTCATAACGTCGAACCGAGTCGCTACGCCATCAATCGCTTCGGCCAACATGGCCCCGGCACCAGTGGCAAGCGCAACTCCCGAGCCCGAGTAACCGGACGCTGAGAAGACATTAGCGCTATGGCGCTGGAAATAGGGTAGACGCGACATGGTAATGGCGAGTGTGCCGCCCCAGCCATATTCGATTTTGGCTTCTTTAAGATTGGGGTAAATATTGACCATGTACCTTCGCACAAAGGATTTGATGTCCCCGGGAAAACGGTAACCATAACTTTCACCGCCACCGAACAACATTCGGTTATCGGCTGAGCATCGGAAGTAATTGACCACAAAGCGCGAATCCGAAACGCAGGCACCATTGGCAATGAGTCTGCGGACGGTGCCATCATCCAGCGGTTCGGTTGCAATGATGTAGTTGTTAATGGGCATCACGTATTGACCTATCGATTTTTTGAGCGAGCCGATATAGCCGTTGCACGCATAGAGGACATATCGCGCGGTCAGACAGCCCTGCGTTGTGTGAAGGCGTACCGGATCCCCAAGGTCTACGCGGGTGACTTCAGAGCGCTCGAATAATGATGCGCCAGCAGTCAGTGCAGCCCGGGCAATGCCCAGCGCGTAATTAAGGGGATGCAGATGGCCCGCGCCCATATCAAGCGTGCCGCCAGAATAGTCTTTGCAACCCACCAACGTTTGCATCTCATCCGGCGGTACATACCGGATTTCGTGGTAGTCGTATCTTTCATTAAGCAGCTCGACAAACTGCTGGGAGTAACGATCATAACGGCGCCGATGATTGGCATTAATTGAACCACTCCGGTAGTCACAGGGAATCTGGTGCCGGGTGATAAGTTCCGTGACCAGCCCCTTGGCATCTTGTGCGATTTGCCAGGCATCATGGGCAAGCCTGCTATCCACTTTCTGCTCGAGTTCATCCTGCGCGACACGCTGTCCCGTACCCACCTGTCCTCCGTTGCGACCACTCGCGCCCCAGCCGATGCGGTGAGCATCAAGCAAACTCACCGAGTATCCACGCTCCGCAAGATGCAGAGCCGCAGAGAGGCCGGTAAAGCCGCCGCCGATAACGGCAACATCACAACGATGGTCACCCTGCAGCGGCGGCGTTTTTGGGATACCTACGGCCGTGGCTGCGTACCAGGAGGGTGGGTAGGTACCCTCCTGGTCATTGAGATGCAAGAGTGGGTTTGAATACATGTTCGTGATGTTGGTGTGGAGCGATCAGCGACCGGCGGCATCTGCCGCCTCAAGGGCTCTCAGTATTTCTCGAACCAGGGCAGGACCACGGTAAATCAGCCCGCTGTATAGTTGGATCAGGGTCGCCCCCGCGGACAGGGCAGCCTGCGCAGATGCGGCATCCATGATACCGCCGACAGCGATGATCGGAAAGCTGGGCGGCGTATGCTGTCTGAGTTCTGTGATTACACGATGCGAAAGGATCGCTAATGGCGCGCCGCTTAAGCCACCCGTCTGCGAAACCTGAGGGTATACGTCTGCATCGAGAGGCCGGGTGATGGTGGTATTGGTGGCCACAATCCCGTCGATGCCGCGACGGATCAGCACCTCGGCTATCTGTCCGATCCCGTCCGTATTCAGGTCAGGTGAAATCTTCACTGCGATCGGTGTGTACTTACTGTGCAAATCTGCAAGTCGGCGCTGTTCGTCTTTCAATTGCTGGAGCAGCCGATCCAGGATGTCGTGTTCCTGCAGGTCCCGGAGCCCTTCGGTATTGGGAGAAGAGATGTTTATGGTTACGTAGTCGGCGATACGGTATACCGCACGCAGGCCCGTCAGATAGTCCCGCCAGGCGTTCTGGTTTCCAGTGGCAGCATTACGACCGAGGTTAATACCGATGATTGCCTGTTGCTGATGCTGACCTAATCTGGTCAGGAACTGATTGAGACCCTCGCTGTTAAAACCCATCCGATTAATCAGTGCCTGCGCTCCGCTCAGTCGGAACACGCGCGGTCGGGGATTTCCCGCCTGGGGTAGCGGCGTCACGGTACCCAGTTCGAGAAAACCAAACCCTAGAGCCGCCAGTCCATCAACGGCCTCCGCATGTTTGTCGAGCCCAGCGGCAAGGCCCACCGGATTTGGAAAAAAAAGACCCATCGCCTCGACCGGGATCGCTGGGAGGGATCCTCGACATAGGTCGGCAACATATTGATTAAGGGGATGGATTCGTCCGAGTGTCCTGATGGCGGCGAGGGTGAGCCGATGGGCTATTTCGGGTTCAAGCTGGAAGAGCAGGGGTCGCGTGAGTGAGTAAAGACCCGCCATTAGAACACTTCACCTTTGGTAAGGTGGCGCCATTGGCCACGCCTCAGTTGGCCCAGCAGAACCTGACCAATACGGACTCGTACCAGCGTACGGACACTTAGACCTACTAGTTCACACATTCTCCGGATCTGCCGTTTGCGGCCTTCCGTGAGAACGAATTCCAATTGGCCGGAACGGGTGTGAGTGATCCGGGCAGGAAGAAGCGGACGACCATCAAGTACAAGACCGCTGCGAAGCTGCTCGATGGCGGTCGAGGTGATGTCTCCAGAGACACCCACGTGATATTCCTTTTCTATCCGACTGTCGGGCCCGATCAGGGTTCGGGCAATCGTCCCGTCCTGGGTCAGCACCAGCAACCCAGCAGAATCAATATCGAGTCGTCCAGCAACGTGGAGACTTGGTGCCTTGGGAATCGGCTTTTGCCTTTGGCGGCCGGTATCCGCGCGGTTGTTTCCGATTATCAGTGAGACCGCCTCCGGGTAGCCTTTTTCAGGTTGATTCGAGACGACTCCGGGAGGTTTATGCAGGAGGACCGTTGCCAGTGACGCACGCTGATGCTGCGCTTGGGCGGTTAACTGGATTTTGGCCAGGGGGTGCACCCGAGACCCGAGTTGATTAACCACCCTCCCGTCCACCAGAACCTGTCCAGCAGAGATCAGTCGATCTGCCTCCCGCCGCGAGCACAGGCCTTGTTGCGCCATAAGGCGAGAGAGGCGGATTCCGTCGTCCATGGGTCTGCCTGTGTACTCAGTGGGCTTGGCTTCTTCCTTTAAGAAACATCCGCACCGTTGCCGCCGCGTTGCCGATATAGGTTTGCGGAGTGAGGGTTGCGAGACTGTCCCGAGCGGTTTTTGGGATAGGCAGTGTGGCCACAAAGTCTTTTAAGGTGGCTGCGTCAATTTCAGAGCGACCCCGGGTGAGTGACTTTAGCTTCTCATACGGTTCCGGAACGTCGTAACGTCGCATGACAGTTTGGATCGCCTCGGCCAGCACCTCCCATGCCTGATCGAGCTCGGCGCTCAGTCGTGTTTGGTCGACCTCAAGCTTTCCAAGACCCCGACAGGCTGCATCCAGCGCTATTAGGCAGTGGGCAAAAGCCGGTCCCAGGTTCCGCAGTACCGTCGAATCTGAAAGATCGCGCTGCCAGCGACTGACCGGGAGTTTTGCCGCCAGATGTTCAAGAAGCGCATTCGCCATGCCGGCGTTGCCTTCGCTGTTTTCAAAATCAATGGGATTTACCTTGTGCGGCATGGTGCTTGAGCCTACTTCGCCTGCTACCGTCTTTTGTCGGAAATAGCCCAGTGAAATATAGCCCCACAGGTCTCGGTCAAGGTCAATCAGTATTGTATTGAGCCTGACCAACGCATGACAAAGCGCTGCAAGATCGTCATGGGGTTCTATCTGTGTGGTCATCTGCTGCCAGTCGAGTCCGACACCTTCAACGAATTTCCGTGACAGGCGCAACCAGTCAAGTTCTGGGTAGGCGATAAGATGAGCATTGAAGTTACCTACTGCACCGTTGCATTTCCCCCTTACAGCGGTTGTGGCCACCTGGTTCCGAACCCGGTCCAACCGGGCCACCACGTTGGCCAGTTCCTTTCCCATGGTTGTAGGGCTGGCGGGTTGGCCATGGGTACGTGCCAGCATAGGCTGATCGGCAAGCGCGTTGGCCATCTCAGCGAGCTTAGAGGTTATTTGATCGACAGCCGGCAGCAGGATTCCGTCACGGGCATCACGCACCATCAAGGCATATGAAAGATTATTGATATCTTCCGAGGTACAACCAAAATGGATAAATTCGGATACTGCGCTGAGTTCTTCGTGTTCTGACACTCTCTGTTTCAGAAAGTACTCTACGGCCTTGACATCATGATTGGTTGTGCTTTCGATCGCCTTGATTTCTTCGGCGTCTGCCACTGAAAAGTCATTGCAGATTCTGTTGAGAAATGTTTTCGCGGATGTGGAAAAAGAGGGTACCTCGTGGAGTTCTTCGCAGTCTGCCAGCGACTGCAGCCATTGTGCCTCGACAAAGACACGGTAACGGATCAGGGCAAATTCACTGAAATAATGTCTTAGGCCTGCAACCTTGGGTCCATACCTTCCGTCAATCGGGGACAGCGCTGTTAGGGCTGTCAGAAGATGAGAGTCAGAAAGTGTCAACACGAAGCCTGCAAACACATAGAAATACAAGCAATTTTACCATGCCGCTAGGTCCGAAGGATGGGGCGTAACGGATCATGATACGCATCCATCGCGCGGCGACGGTTAATACGACTGGGAACGCCTAAAGGTGAAGTTTCTGGTCCTGGCCATTCAAGCACCACAAGCGACGAAACGCTAATGAGAAACCGACAGTACTCATCAATACCACACCAACGCCGACCAACACGGCCACCGGTGCAGAGACAAGTTCAGCGAGCGGCCCCAGAACGAGACCCCCGAGAGCAATAAGGCTAAAGGTAATGCTGTGAATGCCCATGACTCTTCCACGCAGGGTATCCGGTACCGCAAGTTGCATCACAGTCATGGAACTGATCAGGAAGAACGACCCGCCAATGGCAGAAAGCATCGCACAGCCGCAGGCCATTGCAAAGGCGAATGGCCAGTCTGCAGCAAGGCCGGTCACTAGCGCAAACAGTGCCAGTGAAAGCGCAAACAGGACGTTGCCACCC
>DPVA01000084.1:0-4431 GCA_003529705.1 Gammaproteobacteria bacterium
ATTGAATTTTTTAATCATTTTTACTTTTATCTATAACGTCAACTCCAACTCATATCCTGAAAATTTCCGAACATTCAACACACCCGTGTCGAAAATAAGATATTGCCCTTTGATACCTTGCAGTTTTCCAGAAACACGGGCTGTTTTATCAAAGTTATGCGCCTTCACTTTTTCCGGATATGTGGCCACTGGATACATGATTTCACAAACGCTGTTGGACGAAGACGTTTTCGTATCGCCCCAGTCTGGCCCCTTCTTGAATCGGGTAATCAGAGCATCTGCCTCGCCCAGTATTCGGGCCCGTTCATCGAGCATGTCCAGTGTATCGGGACTGCCCTTGAGCATCCGCCGCCAGTCGGTGCGGTCAGCAACGACCTGACGAAGAGTCGCCTCAAGAAGTCCGGCAATGCGCCTTTCGCTAACCTCAAATACTAGTATTGCCTGGACTGCTCCCTGATCAATCCAGCGGGTAGGTACCTGACTCGCGCGAGTCACGCCCACTTTTAAACCGGAAGAATTCGCTAAATACACCACATGAGGCTGAAGGCAATGTGACTCGCCCCATTTGGGCTCACGGCAGGTCCCCTCATGATAATGACAGAGTTCAGGTCGAACGATGCACTGATCACAAGCCGCAAGACGTTTAAGGCAGGGGAAACAGTGTCCCTGATTGAAGCTTTTCCTGGTCTTGCGACCGCAGGCAATACAGAGAATCGTTCCCGTAAAGGTAAGCGTGATCGCCTTTCCAACCAGGTTGCTGATATCGACTGAGTTCTCGCCGATAGGCAGTTCATAACGCACCGGTGCATCTAGGTACGTGCGCATTTTTTCTATACGGCCCTGTATCACCAGCACACGCTCAACGTAAGAATCAACGACGCTCTCATCAAATCTAATTTCGATCAGTAATCCGCTGGCAATTTCCGCTCAATGATCCAGCGCTCCCCTTCTGCCCGGAGATATCCACCCTTCGTAAGATCACTCATGATCCGGCTGACCATTTCCCTTGAACAGCCAATCATATCGGCCAACAACTGGTGGGTGAGTCTTTCAGGAATCACCGTCTGACCATTTTCGTCACTCGCCCGCTCCTGTAGACGGGTGACCAGGCGACGATAGGCACTCTGCAAGGCGAGCCCCTGTGTGGCGTCAGTGAGTTTACGGATCATTCCGGCAAGCGCTGTGATAACAGTAAGCGCCAGCGTCGCATTCGTCTGCAATAATTGAAGAAACTCGTGTCCGTCTATCTTGAGAAGTTCTGTCCGCTTCATTGCCGCCACAGATGCCGAGCGTGGCAAGCCATCCAGCACAGAAATCTCCCCAAATATGGCGCCGGGCCCCTCGAGACCCAGAATAATCTCTTTGCCGGACTCGTCAGAAAGATAGACCCGGATTTGTCCGCTGACCACGACAAACAGACTTTCGCCCTTTGACCCCTGGCTGATAATAATCTCTCCACGTTCAGCAGTAGCCGGTCTAGCAAGTTCAGCCAAAGTATCCAGGTCGCGCTCTTCTAACTCCTGGAACATCATTACCCTACGCAGTGCCTCACACATTGTATACATACCCCGCTCCCCAAGACCCTTTATACCGGTATTACCACCTAGCCTAACATCATGGCAGACCGCATCAAAAGATAACTCTAACGACGTCGACGGCGGCGCCCAGAGGACGGGGAATCAGCAGTTGGGTCAGTCCGCGGGGGCAAGATCACAGCTTTGGCAAGCTCATCAAAGTGCGCGCTCTTGTGAGGAATAGCCATCGCCTGAACAAAATGTTCTTGGAAACGGCTCTCCACCGCCGTTTCGATTTTTTCAATACGGCGGATTTCCCTTTCGATTTCTTCCCGCGCATTGCTATCTACCAGCGCGATATGGGCACCACTACCGGCCGCATTACCTGCGGAGGTAACATTCTCGAGCGCGCAGTCGGGGATAAGCCCAAGGACCATCGCGTATTTGACATCGATATGGGACCCAAAAGCGCCGGCCAAACGGATGCGATCCACTGAATCCACATTCAACTTGTCCATAAGCAGTCGCACACCCGCATAGAGTGCCGCTTTGGCCAGCTGAATTGCCCGTACATCATTCTGCGTAACCAAAATCCGGATCTCCCCCTCGTGCAGGAGGTATGCAAAGGTTCGACCATCAGCGATGACCCGCGGAGAGCGTGCGGAAAGTGCTCCATTGACAACGCCGTCGGTGGTGATCACCTGCGACAGATACATCTCGGCCAGGACTTCAATGATCCCGGACCCGCAAATTCCCGTAATACCCAGCCCGGCCGTTTGGTTGGCAAAGTCCGGATGATCTGACCATAGTTCACAACCGATAATCCGAAATTTTGGCTCGAGTGTCTCGGGATCAATTCGGACGCGCTCGATCGCGCCGGGAGCAGCACGTTGCCCAGAACTGATCTGCGCACCTTCGAAGGCGGGCCCAGTGGGGCTACTGGCCGCCAGAAGACGATGTCGATTGCCCAACACAATCTCCGCGTTGGTGCCAACATCCACCAGCAGTGTCAGCTCCTCGCGAAGATGGGGCGCCTCAGACAACACCACCGCAGCACAATCTGCACCGACGTGGCCCGCAATACAGGGCAGCACATAACACCTTGCGCCCAAGTTGATACCAAGGTCCAGCCTTTGTGCGTTCACCGTAACCGCACTGTCAGTCGCCAAGGCAAATGGCGCGCCCCCAAGTTCCACTGGCGAAAGTCCCAGCAATAGATGGTGCATGATGGGATTGCCAACGAAAGTGCAATCCAGAATGTTGTCCGGACTCTGCTCTGCCTCGACACATACCTCGGCAATCAGGTCTGCAACGGCTGTCCGCACCGCTTCACACATCTGCTTCTCCGCACCTGGATGCATCATGACATAGGACACTCGACTCATCAGATCTTCACCAAAGCGAATTTGTGGATTCATCCTCCCGGCTGACGCCAATGCCTCACCACTTGCAAGATCCACTAGGTGGGCCGCGATCGTGGTCGATCCAATGTCGAAGGCCATTCCTAAAATCGTGTCGTGAAAACCGGGCCAGATCGCTACGATTTCACGCTCCCGGAATACCGCGACCGTGACCTGCCACTGACCGGCCCGAAGTGCGCCCTGCATTGCGCTCAATACGTGCAGATCACAGTCAAGATCTGTGAGACCCCATTCATACTCCAACTCTTCAAGAAGCCGCCGCAAATCAGAGACCGGCTCATGCATGCTCGGTTCGGAGACCTCAACCACATGTAGGCGAACTAGAGGATTAACAGAAAGATCGTGAACTTCGGTCCTCTTGCGAACCACCTGCCGGTGCACCTGGCTTTCCGGTGGAACATCGATGACCGCGTCGCCCAAGAGGCGTGCCGAGCAACCCAAGCGACGACCCTCAGCAAGCCCGTCAACTTCGTCGTACGCAAGTTCGTTTTCACCTAGGTCTGAAAGATGTGCCGCACGAGATTCAATTCCGTGCTTGGGAAACGCTCCTTCGCTCAACGTGACCTGACAACGACCGCAAATTGCCCGACCGCCACATACCGAATCGAGATCGACGCCAAGATCACGGGCGGCTTGCAGTACCGTCGTTCCGCGCGCTGCCCGGCCTCTTTTGCCTGAGGGCGTAAAAACCACCAGCACGTCGTCACTCATACCGGATTCCTAGCAACCCAAAACTCAGGACGAACTGCCGCGGATCTTTTTTTCATCCGGATGCACTTGATAATAGTCAGACGCATCGTCAAAGAAGATATGCGCCCCGGTATCCAATCCCGTGGGTTTATCGAATGCTCCAGCAGCAATGGAAAGCGTATTCTTTTCAGCATGATTCCAGAAGAGGCTGGAACCGCAAAGTACACAAAATCCACGCTCGACTTCTTTTGATGATTGAAACCAGCGCAGACTATCATCTTGGCGAATATCGATACAGTCCCGATACGTGGATGTAGCTGCCCAGAAATGTCCGCTCATCTTGCGGCATTGGCTGCAATGACAGAAAAGCACTTCCCGCAACGGGCCGTGCACGGTAAAACGAACCGAGCCGCACAAACAGCCTCCCGATAGACACGTCTCAGCCATTGCCTGCCCGCCGGCGACTCCGACGTCGTCCCTCTCTCGCACTCACCTGCCCTGCCGCCTGGGGCTCCCTGAATCGTGCGATCCATCGCAGGCAATCTGGATCATGGCCCATCATGACATCGGCACCCATAATCGCCTGCATCACCTCCGAGTGCAACGGGCTGGTAATCGCTGAGGTCATCCCAGCACCCATGGCCATAGTGAGAAAGGCAGCATTCAGACCGTTGCGGTTGGGCAAGCCGAAACTGACGTTGGAAGCCCCACAGGTGCTGTTTACCTTGAGTTCATCGCGCAGTCGACGAAGGATATGCATCACTTGACGGCCGGCGTCATTGAGCGCGCCAATTGGCATCACCAGC
>DPVA01000084.1:4735-4873 GCA_003529705.1 Gammaproteobacteria bacterium
GCCAATTGGCATCACCAGCGGATCAACCACCACGTCTTCGGCTGGAATCCCATAATCCGCCGCCCTTTCAACGATTTTCTTGGCAACCAGAAAGCGTTCATCTGGGTCTTCAGATATGCCGGTTTCATCATTTGAGAT
>DPVA01000084.1:5196-5420 GCA_003529705.1 Gammaproteobacteria bacterium
GCGACCACCGCCGCGTTGTACTTCTTGACCAGCGGCAGTACCTGCTCAAGGCGCTCCTCCTCTCCAGTTACCGAATTGACTAGTGGCTTTCCCTGATAAACCGACAGGCCTGATTCGAGCGCGGCGACGATTGAGGAATCAATCGACAGCGGAACATCCGTGAGAGACTGTACCAGTTTCACGCAGTCAGCGAGAATGGCAGGCTCATCCGCCAGCGGAATGCC
>DPVA01000191.1:0-240 GCA_003529705.1 Gammaproteobacteria bacterium
GCCTATCGCCGGCTCGCCATGAAATACCATCCGGACCGTAATCCGGATGACGAGGCTGCGGAAAAAGCTTTTAAAGAGGCGAAAGAAGCCTATGAGGTTCTGGCGGATTCGCAGAAACGTTCCGCCTATGATCAGTTTGGCCACGCGGGCGTAGACCCTTCTGCGGGTATGGGCGGCGCGGGCCCCGGGGCTGCCGGCTTCGGAGATATTTTCGGAGATATTTTCGGCGATATTTTCGGC
>DPVA01000191.1:543-5716 GCA_003529705.1 Gammaproteobacteria bacterium
ATATTTTCGGCGATATTTTCGGCGGTGGCGGTGGCGGCGGCAGGCGGGGTGGGGCAGGCCGCGGTGCAGATCTGCAGTACACACTGGAACTTTCCCTTGAAGAAGCCGTTCATGGTTCCGAGTCGCGAATCAGGATTCCCTCGCAGGTCCGTTGTGATACCTGCAACGGTTCTGGGGCCCGGCCGGGTACTTCACCGACGGCCTGCCCGACATGCAATGGACAGGGTCAGGTGCGGATGCAGCAGGGGTTTTTCTCAATTCAGCAGGCTTGCCCTGATTGTCGGGGTAGAGGTACGGTGATCCAGTCGCCCTGCAGCGACTGCAGTGGAAGCGGAACCGTTCAGAAGACCAAGACCCTTCAGGTCAAGGTCCCGGCCGGCGTCGATGACGGAGACCAGATTCGTCTCGCGGGTGAGGGGCAGGGAAGTGCTTCCGGTGGCAGTGGTGATCTTTATGTCCAGATCCGCATCCGTCAGCACCCCATCTTCTCGCGTGATGGCGATAACCTGTATTGCGAGATGCCGATCAGTATCGCCATGGCAACGCTTGGAGGTGAGATTGAGATTCCAACCCTGAGCGGTCGCGCCCAACTCAAGGTTCCCCCGGAAAGTCAATCGGAGCGGGTTTTTCGATTAAAGAGTAAAGGCGTGCGTAATGTACGATCGGGTGCGGTTGGTGATCTTTTCTGCAAAATCAAAATTGAGACTCCAGTGAATCTCAGTCGCAAGCAGAAAGAACTCTTGCGTGAGTTCGATGACATGCTGAAGGCGGGTGGTGAGCGTCACTCGCCCCGGGAAAGTTCCTGGTCGGACCGGCTCAAGAGTTTTTTTACTACCTCCTGATCAGCTCCGGGCCTAAGGTAAAGACGGAACCAATACTAAAAGCAGATCCTGTGCCCTGTGGGGTTGCAATTCAGTTATCCTTACTGTTTCCGTTGTGAGGCCTTTTGGTACGATCACTTGATTAATGTCACCCAGACCGCTTTACCCGGTGTTGTTATCGTAGAGCCGCGCGTGTTTGACGACGAGCGTGGTTTTTTTATGGAAAGTTTCAATGCCCGGGATTTCGCTGATGCGGGGCTTCCCACGACTTTTGTCCAGGATAACCACTCGCGTTCCACCCGCGGGGTGCTGCGCGGCCTTCACTATCAGTATCCGGCCTGGCAAGGCAAGCTGGTCCGGGCGATCTTCGGGGAGATTTTTGACGTAGCAGTGGATATCCGGCGGAACTCGCCCCATTTCGGTGACTGGTTCGGGTTGACTCTCTCCGCCAACAATCGCAAACAGTTGTATGTCCCCCCGGGTTTTGCGCACGGATTCTGTGTGCTGAGCGAGGTTTCGGAGATGGCCTACAAGTGCACTTCTCATTATGAACCTGCTGACGATGCAGGAGTGCTGTGGAACGATCCAGACATTGGCATTGAGTGGCCGATAAAGAATCCTATCCTGTCTGAGAAAGATGCGGTTGCGCCGGCTCTAGACGAATTGCCCGAAATGGCTCTCAGGGTTTAGACGTTGCGTATCCTGGTGTTTGGTCGGGTGGGTCAATTGGGTTCTGCACTCGCTGAACTGTTGCCAGGCCATCATGAGGTTACTTTTCTCGACCAGCCGGAAGTGGATCTCTCGCAGTCTGAGAATGTGTCGAACCTGATAGCAGAGTATGCGCCGGCGCTGGTGATTAATGCTGCGGCCTACACTGCTGTGGATAAAGCCGAAACTGAGCCCCAACTCGCGCACTCGGTCAATGCCGACGCACCCGCCGCCATGGCGAGGTCCTGTCAAATCCGCGGTGTTCCCCTGATCCATTACTCCACCGACTATGTCTTTGATGGCAGTGCGTCAGTACCGTATACGGAAGATGCCGTGGTCGCGCCGGCCAGTGTCTATGGCAGAACCAAGCTTGCCGGCGAGCAGGCAGTTGCCAGGGAAACCGATCATCACATCATCTTTCGCACGGCATGGTTGTACTCCCATATCGGACACAATTTTCTCAAGACGATGCTGAGGGTTGCCTCAGAGGGCAAGCCGCTACGCGTAGTGGATGATCAGATAGGATCACCGACTTTCGCTTGGGATCTCGGTATAGCCAGTGTGGCGGCAGTGGATGCGCTGGAAGAAGGCCGCGAGGATGTCTATGGAATTTTTCATGCAACCAACTCTGGGCTCACCAGTTGGTATGGCTTTGCACAGAAGATCTTTGAGGTTGCCGGAATTGACACGGTTGATCTCAGCCCAATCCCAACCGAGTCCTATCCAACGCCCGCGCCACGTCCGGCATATTCTGTTCTCGATTGTGATCGCCTATATCGGGTACTTAAGGTGGAAATGCCCGACTGGCAAGACGCTTTGGCGCGGTGTATTGCCCGTCTCTGACGGCAGGCCGGATGCGTGTCAAACCAATGCGGATTCTGGCTGTGGATACAGCTACCGAATCCTGTTCCGCAGCGTGCCTCGTGGAGGATAAGCTTCATCAATGCAGAGTCCTGAATCCACGGGGACACTCCCGATTGTTGCTTGGCATGATCGAAGAAGTACTAAGTAAAGCCGATGTTCTTCGCGACGATCTCGATGCGATTGTTTACGATGCTGGGCCAGGGTCCTTCACGGGAATTCGAATTGGCGCCGGGGTTGCCCAGGGGCTTGCATTGGCCCTCCAGAAACCACTGCTTACAGTCTCCTCACTGATGACGTTGGCGGAGGCCTTGGCTGGGGAATTAAGGCCGAAGGATCGAATTCTGGCAGCCATTGATGCTCGCATGGAGCAGGTGTACTGGGGCTGTCTGGAGCGTGACGAAGCAGCACTGGGAGGTTGGCGCTGGCATCAGTCACCCCGAGTCAGCGATCCGGACACTGTGAGCGCATTTACTGCCGGGTGCGTTGGTGTTGGTAGTGGCTGGGATCGCTATGCGGCGGTTTTCCAGAAAGATGACGAGATTGTGTGGCGGGCAGGGGCTTTTCCCGATGCGGCATCGGGAGCTCGCATTGCCAGATGCTTGCTAGATCAGGGCGCCTCGGGCGAATGGCGCGACGCCACGCCGGCTTATATTCGCAATGATGTGACGGGCTAGGATGAACTGACGCAACGGCGTTTACAGCCGGGAAAGCGTAATAGTGCCTCTCGTTTCGATAGAGCACGTGCCGGTATTGCTTTTCCAGACACCGCTGTACGTGCCATTTAATGAAGAAGAAGAACCTGCGAGGGTGAACGTTACGCTGTCGGAGACCGTTGCCGTATCGATCTCGGCTGTTGCAATCGCACCTGATCCACCTCCCCCTGAAAAGAAGACACTTGGCGCCATTACGTATCCCGAGCCAGGGCTGGTTATGACCACCCCGCCGACTGCTCCTGCGGTATCTCCCGTACCGAGCACTGCGTAACCCTTTGCGCGCGTGCCACCGGTTGGTGGTTCACTAAAACTGACCACCGGCACAGAGGTATAGCCAGCGCCGCCGGTGGAAACAGACACCGCACTGACCCCGCCCGTTGCCTGCCCTGAAGTGATAGTGAGACTGACGGTACCTTCGTTGCTGTTTTCCTGATCACCAGTCAAGGGATTGTCTCCGGTGGTATTGGCGGGTGCCTGAACCGCCGTCCCGGTTAGGTTGCCCCCAGAAATACACGAGTGTCCTGTCACGCTAACGGTGCCGCTGACGCCGCCACCACCATCGGAAAGGGTCATGTTAGCAGCTCTCGCAGCGCCTGCCCCATCACTGATGGTGCCCGCCCAATGACCACTTACGTTGAAAGTCTGGTTATAGACGCCGCCACTGCTGCCACCGCTACAGGCAACCAAGCCGGCAACGGCCAACGCGGTCACCAGGATTCCGGTAAGGGGTTTTGTAATCTTCATAGATTTGGCAAACGAATCCTTCAGCGCAGATACTCTACCCGATATCAGGTCTTGCGCCCATGGCGGGAATCGAAACTTAAGCGCATTACCAGCTTATCGCTAATCTATTTCGACGTAGCAGGAGATCAGAGAAGTTGTTTTTTTAGTTCTTCATTAACCGCTTGTGGATTGGCTTTGCCCGAGGTTACTTTCATAACCTGGCCGACCAGAAAGCCGATAACCTTTTCTTCGCCGGAACGCACCTGCTCAGCCTGTCTAGGAAACGCCTGAATCACCTTACTCACGACCCCGGTGATCGCGTCGGTATCGGTAATCTGGGTCAATCCCTTCTGTTCGATCACGGTATCGACATCCCCGCCGCCTTCGCCCTCCCAAAGGGCAGCAAAGACCTCCTTGGCAGTCTTTCCGGAGACGGTATTGTCTTGAATCCGCTGAATCAGTTGACCCAGCATGACAGGTGTCACAGGACTCTCTGTAATCGTGAGATCGGACCTGTTGAGCCAGGACATCAGTTCGCCGTTGATCCAGTTTGCGGCGAGGCGCGATTCACCCCCTGGTTGTTCCAGCGTGGACTCAAAATAGTCGGCAATCTCAGATTGCGCGGTCAGTTGAGCCGCGTCGCCTTCACTCAGTTGATACTCTGAAACAAAACGGGCCAGCCTGGCGTCTGGCAGTTCAGGCAACTGTGCCTGGAGTTGTTCGAGGTCAGCGTCGCTGATGACCAGCGGCGGAAGATCCGGGTCAGGAAAGTACCGGTAATCATGTGCTTCTTCCTTTCCGCGCATCGAGCGGGTGAGATCCGCATCCGGATCGTACAGGCGGGTTTCCTGCACAATCGTACCGCCCGATTCGATAACGGAAATTTGCCGGTCAATTTCATAATGTAGGGCCCGTTCCACGAAACGGAAGGAGTTAATGTTCTTGAGTTCAGTCCGGGTTCCGAGCGTGGTTTCACCCAGAGTCCGGACAGAGACATTGGCATCACAACGAAAGGATCCTTCCTGCATATTGCCGTCACAGATTTTCAAGGTTCTGACCAGGGCGTGGAGTTTCTTGAGATAGGAAACGGCTTCAGCGGGAGAACGCAGGTCCGGCTCGGAGACGATTTCGAGCAGCGGTGTACCGGCACGATTCAGGTCGATCCCCGTCATGCCGTGAAAGTCCTCGTGAAGTGACTTCCCAGCATCCTCCTCAAGATGGGCCCGGGTGATCCGGATTGTTTTGTCACCTTTCTCTGTTGCAATACCAAGGCTGCCGCCGGTGACAATGGGAATCTCGTACTGGCTGATTTGATAACCCTTGGGCAGATCTGGATAGAAGTAA
>DPVA01000104.1 GCA_003529705.1 Gammaproteobacteria bacterium
TGGCCCATATCAACGCGCGTGCTTCGGTGCTGCGCAACGATGGGAATGATGGGCGCAACTGGTTGGCAATTCGCACTGTGGGTCGGTCGAGCAACCGCGATGGCATCGGTGCCCGAGTGAGCGTGCGCGTTGGTGCATCGACCCAGGTCAGGGAGGTACGCCGCGGCGGCAGTTATCTGTCGAGCCACGACTCGCGGGTTCACTTTGGACTGGGTATGAGTACGCGGGTAGATGAAGTGGAGATACGCTGGCCCAGCGGTGTGGTACAGCAATTCGAATCCGTCGAGGCCGGACAAATTCTGACGGTTGAGGAGGTTCCATGATACCGTGCTTGTATCTGGTGCTCTTAATATTCGGGTGTAGCGAAAAAACGCCACCCTCGCCCGACCCCATCGCCGAGGGCCACACTTATTTCAATCTGGGTCTCAATCACGCTCAGTTTCGCCGTTTTCCCGAGGCGATCAGCGCATATGAGCAGGCGGCGAAATTGCTGCCGGATCTTGCTCAAATCCACTATAATTTGGCCAATGCATTCTTTTCGCTCGATGACCTAGAACGGGCCGAGGCTGAATACCGGAAGGCGATCGAACTCAAGCCGGACTATATCGAGGCCTACTACCAGCTTGGCGGCATCTATATCCGCCAGAAGAAATACGAGCAGGCATATGCTCCGCTTGGCAGAGCAGTGGAGATCCATCCCGGTCATGTACCCTCATACAATGCGCTGGGTTTGCTGTACACCCGGCAGGGCGATTACGAAAAAGCAGCGGCGATGTACGACCATGCTCTGCAGGCCGATTCGACGCGCACCGAGTTATGGTATAATCTCGGCAATGTACAGGTTAAGCGCGGGGAGCAAGATGCGGCAGAGACGGCTTTTGTCAAAGCGATCAGCGCGGATTCGACCAGAGCAGGTCCCTATGGGGGATTGGGGTCGCTCTATTTTGAGCAACGGCGTTACGACGAGGCGCGGGTGGTTTTGCAGCGAGCCATCGAGCTGAGTCCATTTTGGGCCAAACCGCATTACGATCTGGGTCAGGTCTATATGCGATTGGGCGAACGGGACAAAGGCCAGGTCGAGCTGGAGACTTTCGCGCGGTTGGAGGAAGAGGAGAAGATGATCAAGAGTCTGGAATTCACGTTGCTCGACGAAAAGCAGAATCCCCGCCGTCATTACGATTTGGGGGTGCTCTACGGTCGACGTCAGCAATTCGATAAGGCTGCCGAGCGCTATCTCAGGTCGATCGCGCTGGATTCGTCTTTTGCACTGGCCTATGTAAACCTAGGCAATATCCGCTTCCGTCAGCATCGCCTCGATGAGGCCCGGAATCTTTTCGTCAGGGCACTGGCGGTTGATTCGACCCATGCAAATGCCCACAATAGCTTGGGCAACCTTCACATGGTACACCAGGATTTTTCGACGGCGGTCGAATCATTTGCCAAGGCCCTGAGTTTGGAACCCGACAATGGGGAATTTCGCCGCAATTTGGAAATTGCGCAGGGATTCGCAGCGGAGGAAAGTCCCTGATGGCTTCGGAACCAAGATGGGGGTAAGTGGGCCATAGTGTGCTGTAAGCGTCCGCAATGGTTCTTAGATCGTGTGGAAAAGGTGTTATTGTTGCGTTTTTTCTCATATTATTGGCTGATTCCTACGTTGATTATTTTTATCTAATACCAGAAGATCATTCTTCGCAGCTTAGTCGTAACGACGGTGAAATAACTAGCCTTATGGGTAGTGGGGAAAAAACCATATATCGCTCCGGGATCAGCTTGCGAGCGATGCTGGTGGGGGGGCTGCTCTGCGGCGTTATCGCGGTGGGGCTGCCCTATGGAGAATTTGTGCTGAATGGCACTCAGATGGGGCTTAATTCATCGACGCCGGCGGCCTTTTTTCTGCTCTTTTTGCTGGTGGCTCTGATACAGCCCATATTGGGGCTCTTGCGTCGCGATTGGCTTTTTACCCGTGCCGAGTTATTGAGTATCGCGGTGATGATGATGATCACTACTGCGATTTCCGCACGGGGTTTTATCAGTATTGCTGTGCCGATTATGACCGGTGTTTTCTACTTCGCCAGCCCGGAGAACAACTGGGACGGGCTCTTGATTCCGCATATTCCCACCTGGTTGATTCCCTACAGTCCGCAGGGTATTAAGGGTTTTTACGAGGGGCTGCCCGAGGGCAATCCGATTCCCTGGGGCATCTGGGTCGAGCCACTCTTGTGGTGGTTGCTATTTATGGCCGCTTTTTACCTGGTCGTAGTCTGTACGATGGTCATTCTGCGTCGGCAATGGATGGATCACGAACGGTTGCTCTATCCGCTGACCCAGGTGCCGCTGGGCATGGTTGAGGATGGGGCGAAACCCTCGTTGGTCAAGCCCTTTCTCAGGAATCCGATGATGTGGTTGGGGCTGGCCGTTCCCTTCGTTCTGCACGGGATCAATGCGCTGAGCCACTACTACGAATTCATCAGCGGCATCAATTTCGCGTACTATGTGCCTCTGGTCGAGAACACGGTGCGTTTCTATCTGCGTTTCGACTGCATGTGGGTAGGTTTGGCCTATCTGGTCAATGCCAATATTACGTTCAGCCTGTGGCTTTTCTATTTGTTGGTCAAGGTCGAAGAGGTGATTCTGACTCGAGTCGGGATTTTCAGCACGGAGAACCTCGATATCTTCAGCCATACTTTTGAAGGGCCGACTATGGGGATTCTCAGTCATCAGACC
>DPVA01000129.1:0-473 GCA_003529705.1 Gammaproteobacteria bacterium
CACGACCCGCAGATGACGGAATTTCTTTGTTGGCAAGCACCATCACCGCGCTGCCGGCGCATCATGGACGGTTTGGGATGCCGCTCGGCCCCGAGAGCATATTGCGGATGCCGGCCGGGGATGCCAGAAAACTTGCCGACGTGTTGTCTCACGAGATGATCGACTGTGCTGAAATGCTGCTGCGCCAACGTTTTGTAAAATCGCCGGCCGAGATTGAGAAAATTCGACGGGTTTGCGAGATTACCTCGGATGCGTTTGAAGCACTGCCCGGTCACTCGCAGATCGGCGATTCAGAGATCGCTATCACTCGTCGTATGCGGATTGATCTATTGGAGCGGGGTGCCGACAGTACACCCTTCATGGTCGCGGGCTCCGGTGCCGGCGGGTACGACAGCATTATCATGGGCCCAACCCAGCGGCAGCCTGAAGCTGGTGACGTTCTGATCATCGATACCGGTACCGTATTCGATGGC
>DPVA01000129.1:776-3500 GCA_003529705.1 Gammaproteobacteria bacterium
GATACCGGTACCGTATTCGATGGCTATTTTTGTGATTTCGACCGTAACTATGGCTTTGGTCACGTTGCGGATGATGTACGCCGCGCCAACGCCGCCGTTCACCAAGCCCTGGATGCGGGATTTGCGGCAGCGCGGCCAGGTGCACGAATGTGTGACGTGTGGTCTGCAATGTCTCAGGTCATGGAGGACTTCGGTTCGCAAGGCAACAGTATTGGCAGAATGGGTCATGGTCTGGGGATGTTGCTCACCGAATGGCCGTCGGTGCATCCTGAAGATCAAAACATCCTTGAGCCGGGGGTGGTCATGACGCTCGAGCCAGGCATGACATTTGCCCCGGGGCGTCAGTTAGTCCATGAGGAAAACATTGTCATCACGGAGTCAGGTGCCGAATATTTGACCCGTCGGGCACCGCCCGAAATTCCCGTGATCAACTAGTCCTTAAGGGTGATTTCAGAAAAATCCACGAGGTCTGCCTGATGCTCAGAAGCAACGGTTACCGGAATACGTAGATCGGACTACTCCAGGCCTGAAACCCATCTTCGGTTGTCACACACACCCAAAGCGGATTGTCAGTCCCGGTTTTCAGAGGAATCCTGACCCGGGCACTCATCGTGCGATTAAGATTGCTCTCAGGCAAACGAAAGATACGGACTTTCCGTTCCAGGCCGCCCGCATCCAGCACGATGTCCTCAAGACCGACTTCCGAAAGAGATCCGCTCAGGGAACCCAGATTGGTCTCAATGCTAAACCTGGCGTTGGCAACATCATCGAGCCAAACGTCAAAACCGCCAAAGTTGCCGGTAGTGATCGCGTCAAAAACAACACTGTCACGACCGTGCTGTTCAAGCCGGCGCTCGTGGTTCCAGGCATTGATCTTGCCCATCCGCCGGATAGATGCCCCGTCAAATCGGGCACGCCCTTTCCAGTTGGTTTCGCGACCACGTCCCCGGTACTCGGCGCCGCTCCAGACCACCCGGATACGTTCCCCCAGATCATCTTCAGAAAATCCGCGAAGAGTCTGGACGGTCTCCAATCCGTTGCGGACTTCTATCCGCTCAATCGGACACTGCGCCGAGACTTCCAGTGCCAAAGTGACCTCGGCATCCCCTATCTGCACGATATCACCCATCATGACCTGCGAGACCATATCGAAGTCCGTATCCGGAAAAACATTGGGATCATCGTGGTAACACTTACCGTCGGTGATCAGGTCGGCACGTACATCAAGAAACAACCTCGTTCCTGTAGTACCGTAGTGATGACGCCGGCGCAGACACTCAAAAACTCCGTCACGCGTAAGGGACTCCGCGAGGAAACAGGTCAAGCCTCCGTAAGCCCCAAACATAGAAGCGCCTGGATAACTGGCACCGGGCCGACCCTTGTGTCCGTCACTGTTGCAGACCACACCGCTGCGGTGCCCCATTGCAAACCCGTCGGTCAACATCCACTCAAAGGTGCCCCATGCAGAGTGGATCTCCATCGAGCGCTCCAGTCTCGCATCGTGGGCATAGGCAATATCCGCATATCGGCCTCCGACATGGGCATAGACCACACAATCTTCATCCGAAAGTGCTTCGAACAGCAGATTCGCATCGGGTGCATCGGTATCAAGATCCTCACGCTCTGGCAGCAAGGCATGAGACGAGCGACGGATCTGGCGTCCTTCCGTCCGGAAATACACGTTGCGATCACCACCGACCGCCGTATTGCCTGACCACTCATATCCGGGGAAGGTAATAAACCGGCCCTCTTCCAGAAACTCAACCGAGAGTTCATTGAGATAAGACCAGAACTTGTTATTGACCTGAAAATCATTTGCCTGATGAGAGGTCAGGTCGAGAAACGCACAGTCCCGGGCGAAGGTAAAGTAACTTTTTGCCGTGCCGATACCGATGGATTCGCCGGACTGTCCATGCAGGTCGCCCCAGTAACCGCTGTGTGGGCCCTGCCGGATCATCATCGGATGAGATTGCGCCACCGTGTTGCCGGTATCCCGCTGCAAGACGGTGATCCGCAGTTCACCTTCTCCACTGACCCGAAGGTCATCGAAACTGACCGCGCGCTCACCAAGGGGGTAGTCGAATGTCTCGGGAAGGCCCTCTACAGGCAACGTGGATTCAAATCGAAACTCAGCACAGGCGAGTGGTGTGGGGTTTCCCCACTTATCCTCCGCTTTCAAGCCGAAATGAAACCGCTCTCCCGGCCTACGCAGACTAGGCAGTACCGCCCGCCAGACCTCGGGGTTGCCGGGTACGATATCAATGGTGGGCGTATCGGGAATCGGGACAAAATGGCCGACTGCACAGACATCGGCCAACACCTTGAACTCAAAATCGGTCTCAACCATAGTCTGTAGTTTGAGCCCGTTCGACCCTTGGCGCGTATCCCCGAAGACAATCGTAATCGTGTCTCCCTCGCGCATATACCCGTTCGACACATTGACCGTGAGGGATTTCCAACGGGGTCTGGCACTCATGCCCCGTCCCGCGTAGTTCACCGACAAAGTGACACCGTTACTGGCACGAGCCGTAACATAGTTGTCGCCGGTAGGATCAGCCGTCTGCAATCTGCCAGTATCGCCCATGGCTCGGAACACCACGCGGATCGCCCCGGTGTCATCGAGTCCAAAACGACCAACAGTGTAAGTCAGAGTAAAGGTCTGATAACTCCGGACCTCAAATCGGCCCCGTGGACTGATCCGGGCATGGCCGTACAACACCGGGT
>DPVA01000025.1 GCA_003529705.1 Gammaproteobacteria bacterium
TCCGCTGACATCGGCGACATCATGCGTAGCTTTTTCAATTCGGACTCGGCCTTTTCGCGAGCTTCTTTAGGCATGCCTGCTTGTTCGACCTTTTGTTGAAGTTCCTCCATTTCGTTAGGCGCGTCATCCATGTCGCCGAGTTCTTTTTGAATAGCCTTCATCTGCTCATTCAGGTAGTACTCGCGCTGACTCTTCTCCATCTGTTTTTTTACTCGCCCGCGGAGGCGCTTTTCAACCTGAAGCAGATCTATTTCTGACTCCATGATCCCCAGGATATGTTCCAGACGTTCTCGGGCGTCACCCAGTTCCAGTATTTTCTGCTTCTCGTCATTGCGCAATGTCAGATGTGCAGCGATCGTGTCCGCCAGGCGGCCGGGATTTTCGATCCCGCTCAGAGAGGTCAGGACCTCGGGAGGAATCTTGGAGTTCAATTTAACGTATTGCTCAAACTCCGAGGTCACCGTGCGCATCAGGACTTCGCCTTCACGCTCATCTAATTCACCCTCCGCTATCGGCGCTGCATCAACAACGAAACTGTCTTCAGTCTCAACGAAATTGACGATCCCTGCACGAGAGACCCCTTCGACAAGTACCTTGACGGTTCCGTCAGGGAGTTTCAGCAACTGCAGGATATTGGCGACGGTCCCTATGCCGAAGATATTGTCCGGCGAGGGGTCGTCATCTGCAGCGTCATGCTGTGCGGCTAGAAAGATTTGCTTCCCAGACTGAACTGCCTCTTCCAACGCATTGATGGATTTCTCACGCCCGACAAACAGCGGCAGCACCATATGCGGGAACACCACCACGTCCCGCAGAGGCAACATCTGGTATCGGGTTCTGGGCGTGATGTCTTCGGTTGAGAGGTCGTCACTCATAATTCTGTCCGTCAGATTAATTAGATTTGTTACCGGCCTGAGCCTTTCGCAGAAACACTATACGCGGGATTCATAAAGCAAGTGTGAGGGCGCACCTCGGGCATTTCAAGGAGCGATCAGTAAACGGCTTTTCAAAGCCGCAAACACCTTATTCAGGAGGACTGACCGGAGACGTTTCGCGGTGTTTCTTCGTACATGAACAGCGGTTGTGCTCCCGACTCGATGACATTCGCGTCAACGGTCACTCTCGAGACATTATCCATCGACGGTAACTCGAACATGGTCTCCAACAGCGCTTTTTCGAGAATAGATCTCAAACCGCGGGCGCCAGTCTTTCGTGCGAGCGCTCGTTTGGCAATCGCGCTCAGGGCATCCTCCCTGATTTCGAGTTCTACCCCTTCCAATTCGAAGAGTTTCTGATACTGTTTTACGAGCGAGTTCTTGGGCTCTATCAGGATCGTCACCAACGCCTCTTCGTCAAGCTCTTCTAACGTCGCGATAACCGGCATCCGGCCAACAAACTCAGGGATCAGGCCAAACTTGATCAAGTCCTCTGGTTCAAGATCATTGAGGAACTCGCTGACCCGATCATCGTCGGTTTTGCTCTTAATGTCGGCACCAAACCCAATACCGGATTTTTCCGAACGCTCCTGAATCACTTTTTCAAGTCCTGCAAATGCCCCGCCGCAAATGAACAAGACGTTGCGCGTATCTACTTGCAGAAACTCCTGCTGCGGATGCTTGCGACCGCCCTGCGGTGGAACCGACGCAATGGTGCCCTCAATCAGTTTGAGCAAAGCCTGCTGCACCCCCTCTCCGGAAACATCACGCGTGATTGAGGGGTTGTCCGCCTTCCGCGAAATCTTATCGATCTCATCGATGTACACGATTCCCACTTGGGCTTTTTCCACGTCGTAATCACATTTTTGCAGCAACTTCTGAATGATATTTTCAACATCCTCCCCAACATACCCAGCTTCGGTGAGTGTCGTCGCGTCGGCAATCGTGAACGGCACATTGAGTTCGTGTGCCAGCGTCTCCGCAAGGAGCGTCTTGCCCGATCCGGTGGGGCCAATCATCAGGATGTTGCTCTTGGAAATATCGACCTCGGCAGAACCGCCATTGGTCTCTTCGTGCTCGATGCGCTTGTAGTGGTTATAGACCGCTACCGAAAGCACCTTTTTGGCTTCGGGCTGGCCAATAACATAGTCATCGAGCCGCTCACAGATCTCGCGAGGCGTGGGATAGCGGGGGTCCGAGGTTTCGGAACCATCAGCTTCCTCCGCTTCTTCGCGGATGATTTCATTGCACAGTTCAACACATTCATCACAAACAAATACCGAAGGGCCTGCGATCAGTTTCCTAACCTCGTGCTGACTCTTGCCGCAGAAGGAGCAGTACAGCAGCTTATCGCTTTTCTTATCTTCGTCGCCGTCGGCCATATTTCTACGCGCCTCTGTGAGTGAAATACCGGACTGAAACCAGTTTTATACAGTCCCTAAGGGTCTAACGATGCAAGTTTTGGGAAAAAATTGCAAGCACCCCGTGGACTCAGGGGACCGGATACGGTTATTCGTCGGCGCGGCTCTTCAGCACACGATCCACGATACCGTACTCAACTGCTTCATGTTCATCCATGAAATTATCTCGTTCGGTGTCCGCGCTGACGGTTTCCACATCTCGTCCGGTATGTGACGCCAATACCTGATTTAATCTTTCGCGTAACCGGAGAATCTCACGAGCTTGAATGTCGATATCGGTCGCCTGTCCCTGAAAACCACCCCAGGGCTGATGAATCATGATTCTGGCATGTGGCAACGTGAAACGCTTACCCGGCGCGCCGCCTGCCAGTATCACAGCACCCATACTGGCCGCCTGACCTAGGCACACCGTGCTGATGCTCGGCCGGACAAACTGCATGGTGTCGTAGATAGCCATACCCGCATTAACCGCACCTCCGGGGGAGTTAATATAAAGATGAATATCCTTGTCGGGGTTTTCTGACTCCAGAAAGAGCAGTTGCGCCACGATCAGATTAGCCATATGGTCCTCGACTGGGCCCACCATGAACACCACACGCTCCTTGAGCAGGCGCGAGTAGATGTCATAGGCACGTTCACCTCGACCCGTGGTCTCGATAACCATCGGCACCATTCCAAGATTCTGTACCTTCGCCATTTCAGCGTCCCCAGAATTAGTTGTCATATCTTTGTTCCGATCACTATTGTTTTATTCGCTATCGCCACTTGCATCTTCCGCTACCTTAGCAGGGGCCTGAGGACGCATGAACTCTTCAAAGCTAACCGCCGTCTCATTTACCTTAGCTTCTTCTATCAGTGCTTCGATTGCCTGCTCTTCGACAATCACCGACTCGATCTGGGCAAGACGGCTCTTCTCTTCAAAATACCATCGGACGAACTGGTCCGGGTCACTATAACTGGAGCCCATTTCCACCACACGTTCGCGAACCTTATCGGGATCCGGTTTGATCTCAAGACGCTTTACCACTCCGTGCATCGCAAGACCCAGTTGCACCCGCCGGTGTGATTCATCCAGATAGTTCGCCCGGTCGATGGGCGCGTCGTGAGGCAGTCCTTGCTGTTGAAGTTGCTGGCGCACCGCCATGATCGCCCGATTAATTTCTTCATCGACCAACGCCGAGGGCACTTCAAACTCGTTATCTTGCATCAGAGCCTCAAGGACCGCTTGCCGGATCTGGGCGCGAGCACGCTGATCGCGTTCACGTTCAAGGCTGGTACGAATCTCCTGTCGGAATGAAGCCTCTGAACCATCCTCAACACCAAAGGCCCGAATAAATTCTTCATCAATCTCAGGCACTTTCGGCGCACCGACTTCCTTCACGCTGATCATAAATTCGGCAGCCTTGCCTGCAACCTGTTCGCCCGGATATTCCTCGGGGAAGGTCAGTTGCACCGTCAGGTTTTCTCCGCTTCGGGCACCCGTGATCCCAGACTCGAACTCAGGTAGGAGTGCACCTTTACCCAGAACCACCGGATAGTCCTTGGCCTCACCCCCTTCGAAGACTTCGCCGTCAACACGGCCCTCAAAATCAATCACAACGCGGTCACCATTCTCTGCGGTCTTTTCAACCGTTTCAAATGTGGTTCGCTGCTCGCGCAAGGTCTCAATCGTGCGATCAATATCAGCATCGACTACCTCGCACTGTTGGCGCTCGATGGGTAAATCACGGATGTCGGTCCGGGGCACTTCAGGGAACACCTCGAAATTCGCGATGAACTCAAGATCCTGCCCTCGGGCAAGGTTCTTCGGCTCAATCGCGGGGGGTCCAGCTGCCTCCAGGGACTCCCCGTTAATCGCTTCCATATAACTTGCGCTGATGATCTCATCCGCTGCTTCTGCGAGAGCCTGGTCGGCGAAGCGCGACTCGATCACCTTCATCGGAATTTTTCCCGGCCGGAAACCGGGAATCTTCGCGGTGCGGGCCAAACGCTTAAGTCGCACAGCGACGGCACCGTCCAATTGTTCAGCGGGCACTTTCACGGTCATCCGTCGACCGATCGCACCAGTAGTTTCAATGGATACGTCCATAGAGCAGTCTGCCTTGTCTTCTTACTTGAATTTTTCCGTGGGCCTGGGGAATATTCCCGTCAACAGCAATCGATTAATCTTTTCATTTTCCCGGCACCCTTTACAACTCGGGGAACTTGGTGCGAAAGGGGAGACTCGAA
>DPVA01000172.1:0-279 GCA_003529705.1 Gammaproteobacteria bacterium
GGAAGTATCATCTCTGCTCGTAACCAGGGCCATGGGTTACCGGTAGCCTCCGCCAACACCATCAGCATGGCTTACGGCGGACTCTTTATGCTCGCTTACAGTCTGGGATCGGGCGCGCCGTTCGTGATTGACACCAGCGTCACCTATATCGGTTCGCTGCTGCTCCTGGCGTTGTTCGCGTCTGCAATCGCCTTTGGGTGCTATTTGACGCTAGTCGGCAGAATTGGCCCGGAGAATGCCGCCTATGCAACGGTACTGTTCCCGATTGTGGCGCTTGCC
>DPVA01000172.1:592-7961 GCA_003529705.1 Gammaproteobacteria bacterium
CTGTTCCCGATTGTGGCGCTTGCCCTATCGACCTGGTTTGAGGATTATCAATGGCAGGGCCGCACCCTCGCCGGTGTTAGCCTGATCCTCATCGGTAATATCCTGGTGCTGTCCCGGCGCGGGCTGAACGAGCGTATCCAAACCTTATTACCCAAACACCGAAAAAACGTTTAAGTGCCGACCACAGGCTCGAACTTCCGGCGACGATTGAGCCAAACAATCAGAGCCAACGCGGTCAACAGAAACGGCAACACGAGCAGATTCAGCATCTGCCAGCCGACAATCTCGTGCAACACACCTGACATCCCAGCGGTCAGCGCCACAGTGCCGAAGATCAGAAAATCATTCAGTCCCTGGGTCTTGGCTTTTTCCGCTGGTGAATAGCTTTCAATCACCAACGTCGTCCCTCCGACAAAAAGGAAGTTCCAGCCCAGCGCCAACAACACCAGTCCCGCAATGAAATGGGCCACGCTGACGCCGCTCAGATTCGCCGCCACACTGCCAAACAACAGCATCGCGCCGATGCCCATGATTCTCAACACACCAAAACGGTTGATCAGGTGGCCGGTGAAAAAAGACGGCAAAAACATGGCAAGCACGTGCCATTCGATCACCAGAGCGGTATCAGAGAATGAATGACCGCATCCCGCCATCGCGAGGGGTGTTGACGTCATCACCAGATTCATGACGCCATAAGCAATGAGGGCGCCAATCACTGAAACAAAAAAAACGGGCTGTCGGGCAATCTTTGCAAGAGATCGCTGGCTACCGACACGTTCGACCTCGGTAGGAGGCGGTATCCGCAGCAGCGATGCTAGAAGTATCGACAGAAGATACACCAACAGAAGACTGGCGTAACTGCCGGCAAAGGGAAATCCTACAATAAGGTCGCGGTTGAAGGCCGCAAGGTTCGGTCCCACAAACGCGGCCACGACACCGCCTGCGAGTACCAACGAAATAGCCCGACTGCGGTACTCGTTCCCACTAATGTCTGCCGCGGCAAATCGGTAGTAATGACCAACACCATTCAATACCCCGATCAGAAATGATCCTATACAGAACAGCCAGAAATCTCGCTCGGTGATTGCGTAGATTGCGATGGTGGCGCCCACGAGCCCTGCGAATGGGCCCATCATGAACGCCGGACGGCGCCCGATGTGCTTCATCAGCATCGACGCCGGAAACGTTGTGAGTAAAGTACCAACGTACATGCAGGACAGCGGCAGCGTTGCCCAAAGACGATTCTCTGCAAGTGCCAGTCCGGTGAGGGCGGAGGTCGTGATAATAAGGGAACTGCCTGAGAGCATTAGCGCCTGACAGGACGAAAGAATGAATACGTTGCGACGCAGCGCGCCTGAAATAGCCACGAAGTTTTTCTCCTAGTGGAAAGGGGCGGCTATGAATCCTGAAACGATCCGCCGGCGTGGGATCGAACCGGCAACGCTGGCCCGATACACCAAACCGAAGGAAAGTAACGACACTACATGCCGCGACGATACTTGCCGCCTACTTCAAAAAATGCCTGTGTCAGTTGGCCCAGTGAACAGACGCGGGCTGCATCCATGAGCGGGTAAAAAACATTTTCACCGTGCAGGGCGGCCTCTTTCACTGCGTCCAGAGCAGGGACCGCCGCATCGTGATTTCGGTGCTGAAACTGTTTGAGCCGCTTTAATTGACCCTGCTTTTCAGATTCGGTACCACGCGCCAGTTCCACATTAGTTTCGTTGCGGTCGTCATCATTGAGAAAAGTATTTACCCCTATGATGGGGTAGCTGCCGTCATGCTTGCGGGTTTCATAGTAAAGGGACTCTTCCTGAATCTTACCGCGCTGATAACCAGTTTCCATTGCCCCAAGCACACCTCCACGCTCCGCGAGCCGGTCGAACTCAGCCAAGACGGCTTGCTCTACCAGATCCGTCAGTTCCTCAATGATGAAGCTGCCTTGATTTGGGTTCTCGTTACGGGCAAGTCCCCACTCCTGGTTGATGATCATCTGGATTGCGAGCGCCCGGCGTACTGACTCTGCGCTGGGCGTCGTAAAAGCCTCGTCGTGCGCATTCGTGTGCAGACTGTTGCAGTTGTCGTACACAGCGATCAAGGCCTGCAAGGTCGTCCGGATATCGTTGAAACTCATCTCCTGAGCGTGCAAGGACCGTCCCGAGGTCTGAATATGGTATTTGAGTTTCTGGCTACGCAGGTTTGCCCCGTAGCGTTCGCGCAGTGTGACGGACCATATTCGGCGAGCCACCCTCCCCAACACCGTGTATTCCGGATCCATCCCGTTAGAGAAGAAGAAAGACAGATTGGGTGCGAAATCATCAACCGCCATCCCACGTGCCAAATAGGACTCAAGATAAGTAAAGCCGTTGGCCAGCGTCAGCGCAAGCTGAGTGATCGGGTTGGCTCCCGCCTCCGCGATATGATATCCCGAAATCGATACTGAGTAGAAATTCCGGACACGGTTGTCGATGAAGTACTGCTGGATATCCCCCATCATGCGCAGGCTGAAATCCGTTGAGAACAAGCAGGTATTCTGCCCCTGATCTTCCTTGAGGATATCCGCCTGAACCGTTCCTCTGACGTTTTCCAATGCGAAAGATCGGATCTTTTTCATTTCTGCTACTGAAGGATCGCGTGAATGTTCCTCGCGAAACCGATCCGCCTGCTGATCGATTGCAGTGTTGAGGAAAAATGCGAGCACTGTCGGGGCGGGTCCGTTGATTGTCATTGAGACCGAAGTGACTGGATCGCAAAGATCAAAACCCTCATACAGGGTTTTCATATCGTCCAGAGTTGCGATCGAAACTCCGGACGTGCCCACCTTACCGTAAATATCCGGACGCACCGCCGGATCAGCACCGTACAGGGTTACCGAATCAAATGCCGTCGAGAGGCGTTTGGCTTTAGATTCTGCAGAAAGCAGCCGAAAGCGCTGGTTGGTCCGCGCTGCATCCCCCTCTCCCGCGAACATCCGGGTTGGATCCTCGTTTTCACGCTTAAACGGGAAAACTCCGGCGGTAAAGGGAAAGCATCCGGGAACATTCTCCAGCAATTGCCAGCGAAGACGGTCTCCAGCGTCATGATAATGTGGCAGACTCACGCGCGGGATTCGGGTACCGGAAAGGGATGTGTAACTCAAACTCTGTGCTTCTTCGGGATCGCTAATTTGACCGTTCGAATCGGCTTCCCGATACTGCGCCCGCAGCGCATCGAAACCCTCGATTTGCGAGAGCACGTCTTTACCGAGAGCGGTTTCCGCCTCGTCGGCGAACGTCTCCAAGGATTCTGTCGGCAGTCCCCGGGACTTGAGAAGATCGATACTCGTACGCAGGTGTTGCCGGCGTCTCGCCAAGGTCGCCAGTTCATCGACACGCTCGTGGTACCGACGGACCGAGGCTGCAACCTCCGAAAGATATCGCTCCCGTTCACCCGGAAGGCTCTGTACGATTTGCCCCGCAGTACGGGCCTCAGCAAGTTGTCCTGGGCCTGGAGCGAGGCCATTCGCCACCATCGACACCTTGAGGGCGTGATAGAGTTCGCTGACCCCTGCATCGTTGAAATTCGCCGCCATGGTTGCATAAACCGGCATCTCGTCGGGCGTCTGGCTGAACACCTCTCGGTTACGCTGTACCTGCTTGCGCACATCACGCAGTGCATCCTGTGCACCTTTCCGATCTGACTTATTGATGGCCACAACGTCTGCGTAATCCAGCATCTCAATCTTTTCAAGTTGAGAGGCTGCCCCGAATTCGGGCGTCATGACATACAGTGAGGTATCAACCCTGGAGGTAATACCAGCATCTCCCTGACCGATTCCCGGTGTCTCGACGATCACGAGGTCAAAATTAGCACACCGGCAGGCAGCAATCAGATCGTCGAGCGCCTCTGGCACCTCAGCGCCGGTACCGCGAGTCGCAAAAGACCGGAAAAACACTTGATCTCCATCAATAGCATTCATCCGGATGCGGTCCCCCAAGAGCGCGCCTCCGGTCTTGCGACGGGTGGGGTCTATGGCGAGCACGACAATCCGCAGCGCATCGCCATAATCAATTCGAAGACGCAACACTAGCTCGTCTGTCAGAGAAGACTTCCCCGAACCGCCGGTGCCAGTAATTCCAAGTACCGGGGCATACGACTTACGGCGGCTCACGGAGGCGCGAATCTGGCGAATCAGAAATTCACTGATCGTATTGTTCTCAATTTCAGTCAGCACGCGCGCAAGCTGAACACCGTCGGGAGCATTCAATCCTTCAATCGATTCACTGGGCTGCTCAGCTGGGTAAAAATCTGCCCGCTCGAGCATGTCATCAATCATTCCCTGAAGACCCAGATGCTGTCCGTCTCCAGGGGAGTAAATCCTGCTGACGCCGTAGTTGTGTAGAGCGTTGATTTCCTCGTCAACAATCACACCGCCGCCACCGCCAAACACGCGAATGTCCGGACGGTTGCGTTCGCGCAACATATCGATCATGTAGGAGAAAAATTCGGTGTGCCCGCCTTGGTAAGAACTGACCGCAATTCCCTGGACATCTTCCTGAACAGCCGCATCCACGATCTCCGCAACACTGCGGTTATGTCCGAGATGAATCACTTCTGCCCCCGAAGCCTGCAGGAGCCTGCGGATGATGTTAATCGCCGCATCATGGCCATCGAACAAACTGGCGGCGGTCACAAAGCGAATTCGGTAGGCCCGATCGGGCTGAGTCGGCACTCCCGGGTAATTAAGAGAAGATGGGATGGAACTCATAGCCGCATTAATTACTTGGGCAAGGAGAGCATCATTCTAGTTTCCGTTTACGTAAACGTCAATTGAGGCTATACTCTTCTCTAATTCAGGAAACCTCGTATGTCGCTGATATGATCCCTGATTCCACAGCCTACTCGATCTCAGAACTTGCCCAGGAGTTCAACCTGACCACCCGGGCCATACGGTTTTACGAGGACGAAGGGTTGCTCCAACCCGGCCGCAAAGGCCGTCGGCGGGTATACGGGACTAGAGACCGGGTGCGCCTGAAGCTTATTCTTCGTGGAAAGCGTCTGGGCTTCTCGCTGAGCGAAGTCCGGGACATCATAGAGATGTACGATCTCGATTCAGGAGAGGCGGGTCAACTGCGATACTTCCTGGCGCAGATCCAGCAGCGCCGTGAAGCGCTCGAACAACAGCGTCACGACATTGACCTTACTCTAGAAGAGCTCGATAACATTGAATCGCAATGTCAGGGTCGTCTTGCTGCGCTCACCTGAGCAAGCGAGAGTGCTATCCTTCTCATTTCTCATTTTTACGTGTTCGAGGATGATCCCTTTTTGAATAACACCAGCACGGGAACCCAGGTACTGCTGGTACTCGCAAGTCTGACGGTTGTCATTGCGGGCCTCAAAGCCGCCAGCACTATTGTGATCCCGTTGCTGATGGCCATCTTCCTTGCCATCATATCGGCTGCGCTGTTGCAGTGGCTCCAGCGTCGAGGCTGCCCGCTCTGGGCGGCGCTGACTGTGGTCGTGTTGCTCTTGGCAAGCACACTGGTGACACTGGGATCCCTTATCGGCGCTTCGATCAACCAGTTCAGCAGCGCCCTGCCCCGCTATGAAGCGCAATTTGATTCGCTGATCCTCGAGGCAACCGTGTGGCTAGGGGGTCTTGGCATCAAACTGCCGGCTGGGGGCGTCGCTGAGCTTTTCGACCCTGCAGGTGCTGCCAAGCTTCTGGGTCGGCTGCTCGGCGGGTTCGGCGGACTGCTCGCCAACAGCATGCTCATTATCTTTACCGTGCTGTTTTTGATGGTCGAATCCACCAGCTTGCCTGAGAAGTTACGCAGCATCTCTCAGAATCCGGACAAGACACTCGGCGACCTTTCCGCCTTTATGAAATCAGTCAATCATTATCTTGTGATCAAGGCTGTAATGAGCGCGATCACTGGTCTGGCGATAGCGGTTTATCTCACGTTGCTTGGGGTCGATTTCGCGATCATCTGGGGCGCGCTTACATTCTTCATGAACTTCGTTCCGTACATCGGACCGATTATTGCGGCGATACCTGCAGTAATGCTGTCATTGATTGATGCGGGACCTGTGATCAGCCTTGCCGTGGCAGCCGGATTTGTGGTGGTCAATGTCATTGTCGGCAATGTGCTGGAACCACGGTATATGGGACGGGGGCTTGGCCTTTCAACACTGGTCGTGTTCCTGTCACTGCTTTTTTGGGGCTGGGTATTCGGCCCTGTAGGGATGTTCCTCTCTACCCCGCTGACCATGATCGTAAAAATCGCATTGGAAAACGATCCGAGAAGCCGCTGGATCAGTGTTCTGCTGAGCCCCCAGGCACCTGTCCGGCGCACCTCCCCATAGCATTCGTCGTCACATTTTTGCTCCCCGGCGTTACGGCTGATCACCGGCGGTCTCGCCACAAGGTGCCCCAGGTATGAAACTGGACGCGTTGCAGTCACCGAAATACAGACGATTCTGGTTGGGCTCTATCGGCTCCACCGGGGCTACCCAGCTTTACTTTGTGGGGATGGGGTGGCTGGTCTTTAAATTGACCGGCTCTGCGCTTTATCTGGGCCTACTCGGAGTCGCTATGGCCGTTCCGACGATTCTCGCAACCCTAGCTGGCGGGCTCGTGGCGGATTATGGTAATCGTGGCCGGATTCTACTCATCACCTCAATACTGGCAGGCGCTGCACTGGGCGTACTGGCGATCCTCGATCTTGGTGAATGGGTAACCGTCTGGCAGGTACTGGTTATCGCTGCCCTACTAGGGCTGATTTCGGGATTTGACATGCCAGCGCGGGTTTCATTCTTCCCCGCGTTAATCGAACCGCATCAGATGATGAGTGCCGTCGCTCTGAATTCGATTCTTTGGCAGGGAACTCGGATGGTGCTGCCCGCCGTGGGCGGTGTGCTGATTGCCATCGCCGACACCTGGATCATCTTTGCGTTGTGTACCGTGGGGTTCGCGGTGATGGTTAAGATCCTTTGGGGTCTCCAGACGCCGACTGGCCAGCTGCAGGGTTCGGCGAAAGACGGGGGTCTCGGAACGGCCTGGCGCTTTATCCGTGAGGAGAAACTTTTTGCCGCACTCATTGCGATGACGTGGATTTCAATGTTTTTTGGCACCTCGTATGTCCAGATCATGCCGGTATTCGCCCAGATACTGAATACCGGCGAGCAGGGGTATGGACTGCTGCTTTCTGCGACCGGTGTCGGCTCCGTCCTTGGAACCGTTCTCGTCGGACGGCTACAGAGTTCACCGAACCTCGGCCGGGTGATGATGGGTGGCAACGTCCTGTTTGCGCTTTCACTGGCACTGTTTGCGCTAGTGACCGGCCTTGCTGCAGACTGGCCATTCGCCTTTGCAATGGCCTGCGGCTGT
>DPVA01000232.1 GCA_003529705.1 Gammaproteobacteria bacterium
ACCTCAAAATCCAGATTGACCTCATCCAAAGGATGTGGAATCTGCTGGGCAGCCTCGATCATGACCTGTTCTTCGATCTCACGCTCCGTAAGGCCTGCAGGCAGGTTTATCGTTCTGGTGATAACGTGAGTTTGAGGAACCGAAACGACCACCTTCTTACGGGAACTGCGCGAATAATCGACTGCACGGCGAACCGCTTCACTGATCAGACGAAGATCATTGATACGGTGCTCGACGATGGCGTTTTTAGGCAGTGGCTCAACTCCTGCACGGGTCGCCTTAAACCCCTTCCCGGCCGTCGACAATTCGAGCACCTTCACCCCGGCGCTGCCGATATCAATACCGAGCGCCTGAGGGATCCCTCTGCGAAAAATTCCCATAGGACAAGTGTACCCCGACCCGATCCGGTTCTGTGACGAAGGTATTCTTAAAAAAGCCCGGCCTACTGTCTCAGCCTAGGGGTTTGATAAAATCCAGACGTCCGATTATTTACTATGCTGATTCGAACTCTTTTCTGGCTATCTGCGGCCGTAGTGGCATCAATCCTCGTGGCGTTTACGGTCGTCATTACCGTGATCTGGCCAGATCTCCCGCCGACCGCCGAAGTGCAGGATATCAGACTCAAGGAGCCACTAAGGATCTACAGCATCGACGGAAGGCTCATGGGCGAATTCGGCGATGAGCGGAGAATCACTGTTCAGATAGAGGATACTCCTGAGAACCTGATCAAGGCCATTCTGGCTGCGGAAGATGACCGATTCTTCAGTCACCATGGGGTGGACCCGCTCGGGATCGTGCGGGCGCTAATCACCAATCTTAAGTTCCGAGAGAATCGGCAAGGCGCAAGCACGATCACGATGCAGGTTGCCCGCAACTACTTTCTTTCCCGGGAAAAGACCTACACCCGCAAACTAAAGGAAGCACTGCTGGCCTTCAGACTCGAGCGTGAACTCTCTAAATCGCAGATCCTTGAGTTATACGTCAACAAGATTTTTCTTGGTCATCGGTCTTTTGGTTTCCAGGCTGCAGCCGCTTTCTATTACAGCAAACCTCTCAATGAGTTGGCCCTAGCCGAGTTGGCCATGCTTGCGGGTCTGCCCAAAGCACCGTCGAGCATCAATCCGGTGAGCAATCCAATCCGAGCCCTGGAGCGTCGCAATTACGTGCTGCGCCGAATGCACGGGTTAAAGCTGATCGATGACACCAGTTTCCAAGCCGCAACCGCGATGCCCCTCACCGCGGCCCGACATCGTCAGGAAATTGAGGTACACGCCCCCTATGTCACTGAAATGGTTCGCGAACACATGTTTTCGCGATATGGTCTCGCCGCATACGAATCTGGGTATCGCGTCTACACCACCATAGACAGCCGTTATCAAAACGCTGCTCGAGGGGCTGTGACGAGTGGGCTTCTTAGCTATGGGGAACGACACGGCTACCAGGGGCCAGCCGGTTACATCGACCTAACGAAGATCACGAGCACTACCAAGCGGGTCGAGGAGTTAGCGCAGTACCGTGTGATCGGCGGTTTGCGCCCCGCAATGGTGCTGCGTCCCGCTGGTGACGTACTCGAGGTTTTAACCGCGGACGGTCAAACGGTCTCGATGGGTTATCAGGGATGGCGGTGGACATCACGGAGCCCATCACAAATTCTGCACCCTGGAGATGTGATTTACCTCTGGAGCAACCCTAAAGGCGAATTTCGGCTGGCACAAGTACCCCGCGTCCAGGGCGCACTGGTCTCACTCAATCCCTCGGACGGATCCGTGTTAGCGCTGATCGGCGGCTTCGACTTTGGGCAGAGCAACTTCAACCGGGCTACCCAGGCGCTTCGCCAGCCCGGCTCCAATATCAAACCCTTCATTTATTCTGCGGCGCTTTCGAACGGCTTCACGGCCGCAAGTCTCGTTAGCGGCGCACCGATTGTCATCGAAGACGACATCGGTGGAGATTGGCGTCCTGAGAACTATAGTCGGAAAGTCTTTGGCCCCACCCGGTTACGCGAAGCGCTGAGCATGTCGCTGAACCTCGTGTCCGTTCGACTTGTCCGTGCGCTGGGTGTGGACGCGGTCCGCGATTACCTGGAGAAATTTGGTTTTGACCGCACCCGACTTCCGAGAGGGCTATCGCTGGCGCTGGGGTCAGCAACCGTTACCCCGATGGAAATCGCCCGGGCGTACGGAGTCTTTGCCAACGGTGGCTATCTTGTGGAACCCTTTTTTATCACTCGGGTTGAAGACCCTTCTGGTCGTATTGTGGAATATGCCAACCGTCAGATGTCCTGTCCCGGATGTGGAACAATCCTTTTTGAATCGTCCGGCGCGTCACAATCTTTGCCGGACCCACGTTTCTCGCGGCAGGTGGTATCCCCGCAGAACGCTTTTATTCTAGACAGCATGATGCGTGAGGTGATCCGCTCCGGTACCGGTCGGGCGGCGGCAAGCCTTGACCGAGATGACCTTGCCGGCAAGACCGGAACGACTAATAACTATTTTGATGCGTGGTTCACAGGATACAGTTCGGATGTCGTGGCTACCGTATGGGTCGGTTTTGACCGCCCGAAGGATCTTGGACAGGGTGAATCAGGGGCCCGGGCGGCTTTGCCCATCTGGGTCGACTTCATGAGGATCGTACTGTCGGGTAAAGCGCACGCACGGCCACGCTCTCCCGAGAAGATAATCCGGATTCACGTTAACCGTCAAAGCGGCTTGCCCACCGACGCGGATGACCCCGATGGGTACCCTGAATATTTTGTTGCAGGGACCGAGCCGACTACCTCCCATTCAGATTCCCAAGAGGATCCGATAGAAGGGCTTTTCTAGTGTTAGATTAGCGGCTTAGACGGGAATTGAGGGTCTACTGGCGCCTTTACTGACCAGAATCTTTCACCGCGGTTTCCCCCCCATGGGAACAGAAATGACGGGGGCTTCCGGTATCCCCGACTTCTTCGCGGCTTTAGAAGCCTTGGTCTTTTTCCTCGTAGCCTTGGTCTTTTTCCTCGTAGCCTTGGTCTTTTTCCGGATTGTTTTACGGACAAGGACCGCTTTTTCCATAACCTCCCATGCGCCGTTCTGGTGGAAGGCCTTCCAACCGGTTGCCTTGCCGCCAGATTCTGTCATCACATACTGCTGACCGGTTTTCCGGCTGTAGCGGATCTGCGCGGGATTGCCCCGGGGATCTTCCGTAGGCGCGGAAGCGAGATATCGGTGCTTCGGATCCAACTGATCGGCTACGCTGGCAACCTCTCGGACCAGCGGCGCACGTGTCTCGCGGTTGCGGGGAAACTCGCTGGCAGCGAGGAAGATTCCGGAAGCCCCATCGCGCAAAAGGTAGAAATCGTCCACTTTCTCACAACGGAGATCCGGCATGGGGATGGGATCCGCCTTAGGCGGTGCGGGCTCACCATTTCGAAGCAGTTTGCGGGTGTTCTTACATGCCTCGGCAGTACACCCAAAGTATTTGCCAAACCGGCCTGTTTTCAACTGCATCTCGGCGCCGCACTTATCGCACTGAAGCGTAGGCCCATCGTAGCCCTTGAGCTTAAATTCTCCCGGCTCGACTTCAAACCCTGTGCAATCTGGGTTGTTGCCGCAGATATGCAGTTTGCGCTTCTCATCGATAAGATACGGCTCCATAGCGCTGTGACAGATTCCACAGCGACGCACATCAACCAGCCTTCGGGCCTCATCGTCATCATCCGCGGCAACGTCCTCCGTCTCGTCCCCCATAATCAGATTCAGCGTCTGGGTACAACGCTCCTTCGGGTTTAACCCATAACCGGAACAACCGAGAAAAACACCGGTTGCTCCTGTTCGCACCTGCATATGGCGACCGCACTCAGGACAGGCGATGTCGGTATTGGTCGGGATGTTGGCGCGCATGCCGCCGACGGCCGATTTCCCCTCGCCCTCCCCCCGTGCCGCTTCGAGCTGCACACAAAAGTCCGAATAAAAGTCATCCAGGACGTCCTTCCAGTCCTTGCGACCATCTGCGACCTCATCCAGCGTCTCTTCCATGCCCGCCGTGAAGCCATAGTCCATCAGATCCTTGAAGTTTTCGCGCAAACGGTCTGTGACAATTTCGCCGACCTTCTGCGCAAAAAAGCGCCGGTTGACAAGCTGAGCATAACCGCGGTCCTGGATCGTGGAGATGATTGATGCATAGGTGGAAGGCCGACCTATACCTCGTTTCTCTAATTCTTTGACCAGACTGGCCTCGGTAAACCTACCGACCGGCTTGGTGAAATTCTGAATCGGGTCGAGGCTTTCCAGAGTAAGTTCCTGTCCCTTGTCGATGTCGGGCAACACTTTGTCTTCCTGCTTGCCCGCAGAGGGGAGCGCCCGCGTATAACCATCAAACTGAAGTATCCGACCCCGTGCCCGCAACTCGAAATCGCCGCAACGCACCGTGATGGTAGAACTCAGAAAGCGTGCATTGGTCATCTGCGAGGCAAGGAAATAGTTTCTGACAAGGTCGTACAAGCGCTCCTGGTCCCGTTCAAGCGCTAAGTGCCGGCCGGGACGCCTGACGTCCGTGGGGCGGATCGCCTCATGCGCTTCCTGGGCGTCCGCTTTGCTCGCGTAGACATTGGGCGACGATGGCAGATAGTCCTCACCATACTCCTGATCAATCAGAGCCCGAACTGCCGAGAGTGCATCCGCACTAAGATGCGTTGAATCCGTACGCATATAGGTAATAAAGCCTGCTTCATAGAGACGTTGTGCCAGCGTCATCGTTTTCTTTACCGAGAAGCCCAGACGGGTACTGGCTGCCTGCTGCAGGGTGGATGTAATCAGCGGCGGATTCGGTCGCGACTGGGTCTTTTTGTCGCTGCGGTCACTCACCTGAAACCGATTTGCCTGCAACAAGGCCACCGCTGCCTCGGCCTCTGCCTGGTTGACCGGGCGAAAAGTTTCCCCTGCTCGTTTGATTACCTCCAGACGCAGCGCACCTTGAGAACAACGGGTATCTGCATAGATTTCCCAATACTCCTCCGGCACAAAAGCACGGATTTCGCGCTCACGCTCCACCAACAGGCTGACAGCGACAGATTGCACCCTCCCCGCCGACAGGCCGCGGGCGATCTTGGCCCACAACAACGGTGACAGCATGAAGCCCACCAAGCGATCCAGAAAACGACGCGCCTGCTGCGCCTGAACCTTACCCTCATCCAACTTCCCTGGATGAGCAAAAGCTTCTTGGACTGCCTGCTTGGTAATCTCGTTGAACACCACCCGATGGTATTGCTGGGGCTCTGCGCCGATCACCTCTTTGAGATGCCACGCGATCGCTTCTCCCTCGCGGTCCAGGTCGGTGGCAAGATAGATAGCGTCACTTTCGGCCGCGAGTTTCTGAAGTTCATTAACGACCTTCACTTTGTCGGGCAGAATCTGGTAATTGGCCTCCCAGCCCTTATCAGGATTGATGCCCATGTTTTGTACCAGATCCCGACGAGTTTTCTCTTTCCGGTACCGCGCCTTCTGGGCAGGTGACATCTTGCGGGTTCGGGCGGCCTGCTCGGCGCGCTTTTTAGGATCGACTTTCTTTCTTGAGCCGCTCACAGGCAGATCGCGCACGTGGCCCACACTGGATCGGACCACATACTCGCTTCCAAGGTATTGGTTTATGGTCTTTGCCTTGGCGGGCGACTCAACAATAACCAATGACTTACCCATAGCACTCCATGCATCTACGCAGCTAAAACGATCGAAGGCAGATGGCGCAAACTAGCCGGAACAGCCTTAGACTCACCGCAAACGAATGTAGCCGCCGGCACAGTTTTTTACCAAGCCCTGCATCTCCATCCTTATCAGCATGGCCGAAAT